>DASXGO010000209.1:0-5407 GCA_036489055.1 Candidatus Cybelea sp.
CATCCGGAGGCGCAAGCAGAATCGCAAGAGGTTCGCGAGCTCGCTTTGAGTGCTGACCGTTGCCAACGCGTCCGCGGGGCCGCCGATCTTCCACGACGTGTAACGCGCGAGCGGCTCGTCGAATGAAACGCGATCGCCGAACAGGTCGCGCAGCTCGGCGCGGTCGGTTTCGCTTAGAAGCGACTGCACCGCTCGGGTGGTCGTGGCGCTCACGCGCGCGCCGCGGCCCGGCGTTCGAACGGCGCTGTAAAGCGCTCCGCCAACCGCGCAGCTACTTCGGTGATGTCGCCGGCGCCCAGCAACAACAGCATCGCGCCGCGCGGCGTTTCTTCGAATAGCCGTTGCTCGAGCTCCTCAATCCCGGAAGCGTAGGCGACGCGGGCGCCCTCTGCCGCAAGCGCCTCGCCGATCGAGCGTTCGCTGACCCCCGGGATCGCCGGCTCCGACGCCGCATAGATCGGCGCCAGATAAATTCGGTCGGCACCGCGAAGCGCCGCGGCAAACTCGCGCGCGAGAAAGGCGGTTCGCGTATAACGATGCGGCTGGAAGGCGACGATCAGCTCGCCGCGATGATATTGCCTTGCCGCGGCGATGGTGGCGCCAACCGCGGTGGGATGGTGCGCGTAGTCGTCAACGATCGTGATCCGTTCGTTGGCGAGCAGCACGTCAAAGCGGCGGCGTACGCCGCGAAATTCCGCAAGAGCCGAGCCGATTGCGCGCACCGGCACTTCGAGCGTATGACCGATCGCAACCGCCGCCAGCGCGTTTTGCACGTTCATGGCGCCCGGTACCCGCAGCTGGAAACGCCCCAACAAACGATCGCCGGCGATCGCGTCAAAACGCGCACCAAGGCCGGAAAAATCCACGTTGGCGGCGCGCACCGTTGCGTTGGCATCGAATCCGAACGTAACGATGCGAGCCCGTAGATCGTGCGATTCGAGCGACGCCGCCAAGGGATTATCACGACCGATGACGGCAACTCCGTCATCCGGAAGTTTCGCTAGAAACTCCGCAAAGGCGCGCACCAGTCCGGGCAGCTCGTCGTCGCTGTTGAGGTGATCGTTCTCGACATTCGTAACGACTGCCATGTCCGGCTCGAGCAGCGCGAAGGATCCGTCCGACTCGTCCGCCTCGGTGACGAACCAGGGCGATGCACCGTCGTGCGCGTTGGCCTCCAGCGTGACGTCGATCCCGCCGAGCACCAGTCCGGCGTCGATTCCGCCGGCGCGCAACACCGCGTGCGTCATCGCGGTCGTCGTCGTTTTGCCGTGCGTGCCGCAGATCGCAATCCCGCGCCGGCCCGCAACGAGCCGTGCCAACATCTCGCCGCGATGAAGGACGGGAATGCCTCGCCGCTCCGCAGCGAGTGATTCGGGATTGCGCCGGTCGATGGCGGAACTCACCACCACGACGTCGGCATCGCGCAGGTTCCGAGCGTTGTGACCGATCGACACGCGAATACCTGCCGAGCGCAAGCAGTCCACCAAAGGCGTCACACTCAAGTCGGAACCGGAAACCGATTCGCCGCGGGCACGCAAGATACGCGCAATTGCGCTCATTCCAATGCCGCCGATTCCGACGAAGTGATACCTCACTGCTCGGTCCTTCGAGAGAGTAGGGCATCTACCCGCGCAAGGATTGCCGCGACGGGATCGCCCGCTCCGAGGCGCGCGGCAGCCGTCGAAAGCGCGTGCAAGCGTTGCGGTTCCACGCTGCGCGCGAGCAACGCGGGCAGACCACCCGCTTGCAGCTCGCGGTCACTGAGCAGCACCGCCGCGCCTGCGGCCTCGAATCGAGCCGCATTGGCATCTTGGTGATTCTGCGCCGCGTGCGGATACGGAACGAGAATCGACGCTTTCCCAATCGCCGCAAGCTCAGCGAGGGTCGAGGCGCCTGCGCGCGCGAGCACGAGGTCTGCGGCCGCGTAGGCGTCCGCCATATCGTCGAGATACGCTCGCGCGTGAGGCAACGCGCCGCGGACGCGTTCGTAGTCGGCAGCGCCCGTCAACGGCAGCAGCTGCCAACCGGGCGGCAGTGCGCCGCGGGCTACCAAGTCGACGAGTGCGTCGTTGATCGCGCGAGCACCCTGACTTCCACCCAGGGCGACGAGGGTGCGGAGCGACGGATCGAGGCCGAGCCGGGCGATCGCCGCCTCGCGCGCCGGCAGATTCCGTAGGGACGCGCGGATAGGGACCCCGGTGGCGCGGTACTTGTGCGCGAAGCGACGATCCGGCCGCAGCGGAGGTCCCCAAACCTCGTCGACCAGCGGCGCCAAGAGCCGGTTGGTCAGTCCCGGCTCGGCGTTCGGCTCCAAGAGCACGAGCGGCGCACCTGAGAGCCGGGTGAACCTGCGAATTCGAGCCGCGAGCGTAACCGGAAAGCAGACGTAGCCGCCCGTCGCGATCACGAGGTTGGGGCGAGTGGCGGCGAGCAGACGAAGGCTTTGGACCGTGCCTTTGACGTTGTCGACGATCGTTCGTATCAGTTGCGGCGTGATCGCGCGCTGCAGCGCCCGGCTCGTAACCGTGCGCAGCTCGTAGCCGGCCTTCGGTACGATCGTCGCCTCGAGCCGATCGCTCGTGCCGATGAACGCAATCCGAGCGTTGCGCCCGCGCAGCGCATCGGCGATCGCAATCGCGGGATAGAGATGCCCACCCGTTCCGCCGCCGGCAAAGACGACGGTCACGCCTTATGTATCCGGCGATGCCTACCGACGTTGGCGATGAGTGCGACCGCCATGAGACTGACGACGAGCGAACTTCCGCCGAACGAGATGAACGGCAGCGGAACGCCTGTCACCGGCCACGATGACGACACGACGCCGATGTTGACGAACGCTTGGATCGTGATCATCGCCGCACAGCCGATCGCCAAAAAGAAACCGAACCGATCCGGTGCCGCAAGGGCGATTCGGATCGAACGATAGGCTAGCGTCATGAAGAGGGCGATGACCGCGAGCGTGCCGATGAGGCCGAGCTCCTCTCCGAGCACGGAGAAGATAAAATCCGTGTACTGTTCGGGCAGATAGAAGAACTTTGCCCGCGACGCCCCGAGGCCGACTCCGAAGAGTCCGCCGCTGCCGAGCGCGAGCAGGGATTGAACGATGTGGAAGCCGGTATTGAGCGGATCTTTCCACGGATCGAGAAAGGCGAAGATGCGCGCGCGGCGGTACGGGCTCGCAAGTACGGTCAGCGCGGCAAACGGCACCATGGCTAAAACTACGGCTGCGAGATGCACGAGGCGCGCGCCCGCGGCGAAGAAGAGCGCGAGCGCGATGAAGAGCATCAGGCTCGCCGTGCCCATGTCCGGCTCCTTGAGCACGAGCACCGCCATAATGGCAACCGGAACGCAGAGCGGAAAGAGGCCGCGCGCCAGCGACGTAATGCGTTCGCCTCGCGCGGACAACACCGCCGACAGGTAGATAACGAGCCCGAGCTTCGCAAACTCCGACGGCTCCAGACTCACGCTCCCCGTTCCGATCCAGCGCCGCCCGCCATTGACCCCGAGCCCAACGTGCGGAACGAAGACGAGCGCGAGTCCGGCGATTGCGGCCACCAAGCAATACGGCGCAATCGCGCGCAGACGGCGATAATCGATCCGGTAACACACGTACGCGGCGACCAGACCGATGCCGAGCCAGATCAGCTGACGCTTCAGATAGTATGCGATATCGCCGTGCTGCGCGTATGCCGTGGCGCTCGACGCCGAAAAGACCATGACGAGGCCGATGCCGATGAGTGCGGTGACGGCGGTGAAGAGGACCGGATCGAGCGGTGCCGGGGCGTATGCCGGCGGACGCGGCGCCGCATCGCGTTGCGCGCGCAGCGCTGCGGCGTTATGCACCGGCCGTCTCGCGCAGCGCGTGCACCGCGGCAGCAAACCGGTCGCCGCGATCCTCCGCCGATGCAAACATATCGAATGAGGCGCAGCGGGGTGAGAGCAGCACGATGCCGCCCGGAACCGCCAGCTCACGTGCATTCCGTACCGCATCGTCCATCGAAGCGGCCGCCACGGTTCGAACGCCGCGCGCCGCTTCGGCGATCTCGGACCCGGCTTCGCCGATGGTAACCAGCGCGGCAGCACGCCGGCGAATCTCGTCGCCCAGCGCGGAAAAATCGGTTCTCTTCGATCGCCCGCCGGCGATCAGGACGATCGGAGCATCGTACGTGCGCAGCGCCGCGACCACGGAACCGGGATTGGTCGACTTCGAATCGTCCACGTAGCGGACGCCGTCGATCTCCGCAACGGCCCGCAGGCGATGCGGCATCGGCTCGAAGCTGCGCATCGCAGCGCGCAGCGACGCGGGATTGCAGCCGACCGCCAGTGCCGCGAGCAGCGCCGCCATGGCGTTTTGGACGTTGTGCTCTCCCTCGAGCGGGATCTCCTCACGCCGCATGAGCGGCACCGGACGCGGATCGCCGGAGACCGGCGCATACGTAATCATCCCGTCGCGAAGATAGAGCGTCGCTTGATCGGGCCCATCGAGCGTAAACCAAAGTTGGCGCGCTTGTACGCGCGTGTCGCCCTGACGCCAGTGGAGCGCGCGGATGCGCGGGTCGTCGAAGTTGCCGACAAACCAGTCGGTCATGGACTGGTTTGCGCAAATGCGAAACTTCGCCTCGGCATACTCGTCCATCGAATGATAGCGGTCTAAATGATCGGGCGCAATATTGAGCAGCACCGCGACGCGCGGCCTGAACGCGCGAATCGTTTCGAGCTGGAACGACGAGACCTCGGCGACGACCCAATCGTCTTCGCCGGTACCGCGAACCTCCTTAATCAGCGGATTGCCGATATTGCCGCCGACGCGCACCGAGAGACCGCAACCGGCAAGCAAATGGCCGATGAGTGCGGTAGTCGTGGACTTTCCCTTCGTTCCAGTAACGGCGACGACCGGCGCGCCGCAGAGTCGATAGGCAAGCTCGATCTCTCCGAGAACGGGGACGTTCGCTTCGTGCACCCGCCGAACGATCGGGGCGGTCGGCGGCACGCCCGGCGAAAGCACGGCGCACGTCAGCGCTCCGGCAATCGTGCCGATATCCGCGGGAGCGACGAAGCGTGCACCGAAGGCGGCGGCGGCGGCGATCGGTTCCGCAAGTTCGCCGATCGGTTTCTCGTCGGTCGCGTATAGCGTGACGCGATGCTCGGCGAGTACTTCGATGCTCGCTAGCCCGCTGCGTCCGAGACCAATGATGAGGATCGTCTCGCCGGCGCCGAATTGGAAGAGCTCGCTCATCGCACGATGGCCCATCCTACCAACGAACAGAGCAGCGATGCAAGCCAGAAACGAATCGTGACGCGCGTTTCCGGCCAGCCGGCGAGTTCGAAGTGATGGTGCAGCGGGCTCATCCGCAGAATGCGGCGTCCCCCGGTTACCTTGAAATAGGAGACCTGGACGATAACCGAG
>DASXGO010000216.1:0-1539 GCA_036489055.1 Candidatus Cybelea sp.
CGAGGGCGAGAAGATCGACGAGAAGGCGTTGAAGGCGCTGATTCGCGAAGCGGTTGAGCTCAACGCATCCGTTGTGACAGCAAAGAAGAAACCGCCTAAGGGACGTTAAGCCGGCGTGACGCAGCAGCGTCTACGGTGACAGGGTGAAGACGGTGCCGCAGCCGGCGAAACACGACCCTCCGCCGCCGAACGCGGTCGTACCGTGCCGTGCACCGCTGCGATCGGCAATCAAGGTACCGAACGGATCGGCGCCGTCGTTTCCGGCCCGGAAAGAGTAGACCACCGTTTCGCTTGCGGCGTCGCGCACGCGGTCGGCGCCTGAACCCGAGGGCAGCGGCGCGATGGCGTGATTCGCAGCACAGGCGCCGAGCGCTAGGGCGCCTACGGCGGCGAACGCCAGTTTCACAGTCGTGCTCGGCAGGGAATTCGCCAACGCCGCGTCGAGCCACTTGCATGGCGCATTTTGTTTTGATTCGCGAACGAACCGGAGGCTGGGACTGGAACAAGCCGATGCGCGAGCAGGTCGCATGGGAGGCGCATGCGGCCTTCATGGATCGGCTCGTCGATGGACGGATCATCCTCGCAGGCGGTCCACTCGGCACCGAAGACGAGGCGCCACGAATAATGCACGTGATTGAGGCGCCCGATGCCGACACGGTGGAACGGTGGGTGGCGGAGGATCCGTGGACGCCGATGGGACTCCTGCGCACGCTCAGTATCGAGCCGTGGACGGTCCTGCTGGGAGGATTCCGCGGCGATTAGCTCAGCGCCGGCGTAATCGCCGGTTAGGGCTTGCGCGCCGTTTTACTTTGTGTTACAAAGTTATTAACTTTGCATCGCAAAGTACCGCCGCTCGAGGATTGGTTCGTGTTGAAACGCTTGCTCGCGCTCATCTTCATCTTCGCCAGTACCAGCGTCGCTTGGATGATTCTGGGAGCTACGCTGGTCGCGCGAACCAGCGATTCCGATACGCAACAGCGCGAGAAGCTCAACGCTCAGTGGGGCAGCAACCAGACGCAATGGGCGCCCGAAGTCGCCGCGCACTACGCGCGAAATAAGACGATGCCGCTCTCTCTGTCGTCGAGCCGCGTCAACGTTCTCCTCGACTTGGAGCAGCGCCGCGATGGATTGCTCTGGTACAATCTCTACGACGTACGCTTTAAGGCGCGATATCGTCTTCTCAACGACACGCCGAGCTCGCATCTCAGCGTGAAGTTCAACTTCCCATCGTCGGACGGCACGTATGCCGACTTCAGCCTGACGATCGGCGGACGCCCCATCAATGCCGATGCAATTAGCGCCGGCGACGCGGCGTTTGAACTCGCGCCCGGCCGCGCAACCACGATCGACGTGGGTTACTCGTCGCGCGGAATGGGGACGTGGACCTACTGCCTGGGCAACGGCGTCAACGCGGTTAACGATTTTGCGCTGACGATGGCGACCAATTTCAACGCGATCGACTTTCCGTCCGATACGCTGCTTCCTACGTCGGAAGAACGGTTGGCCCGCGGCTGGCGCCTGCAGTGGCGCTATCACACG
>DASXGO010000423.1:0-6445 GCA_036489055.1 Candidatus Cybelea sp.
GCCGGTCAAAAACGAAAGTTCGAACATCGAAGGTATTCTCGACACAATCTTCGCTCAGGTCGGAATTGAGCCGGAGATCGTAGTCGTCGACAACGGCAGCACCGACGACACCGTCGCGCGCGCGACGAAGCGAGGAGTCAAACTCATTCGCTGCAGCGGGTGGCTTTCGGATTGCCGCATGGCAGGTACCCGGGCGACCGTCGCCCCCGTACTCTTTTTCGTCGATGCCGACCAGCGCCTTGAAGGGGACACCTGCGCCCGCGCTCTCCGTGAGCTGGGTGACCCGCACGTTAACGCCGTCGTCGTGCCCGAGCGACCGTTCGAACCACGGACCGTACTCGAGCGGATCGCCGGAGCAGAGCGCGCGATCCTGGAGGCCTCGGGACGTGGCATCCCGCGTATCTTTCGGCGCGCCCGGTATCTAGAGATCGGCGGACACCCTTCCGGAATTCTGTTCGGCGAAGACTACGTGCTGCTCGAAAAGTTGAAGCCCGAGGAGGTCCGGGTCGCAGATTCGATCGTTTATCACCGAGAAATATCTAGCGCCACAGCGCTGCTTAAAAAATATTTCGCGTATGGGCGACGCATGACGGAGTCAACACCGGTGAGGTCGCTATTTACGTATCGTGCCGGCAGCTTCTTAGCGCAAGTGGCCCGCCACAGCCGGCACGCGCCATTTTCCGCACTGGGCGCCGCGGCGGTAAAGTGCGCTAAACTTGCCGCGCTGCGCTTAGGGATGTTATCCGTTCGCTTAAAAACATCACGATCAGAGCCCGCGCGAAACGGCTTGAGTCTTTGGTGGGGGATCGCAGTGGCAGCGAGCGTGCCGATTCTCATGTGTTGGCGGATGGTTCTGACGCCCGGCGTGCTGATCATGGGCGACCACGTTTCGCCTGGAAGCGCCTACTGGACCCGGATTCTGGGGTCGTGGTACCAATTCGAGCACGGCGGAACGCCGAACGTGAGTCTCCCTTTTTTGCCGTACTTCGCTGCGCTCGCCGTTTTCGAGCGCGTTCTAGGGCACGGTACCGGCGACAAGGTATTGATTCTACTCTTCTTCAGCATCGCGATCGCCGCATCTGCCGCCCTCCTTTTTTCCACTTTCAAACTCGAATTGAAAACCAGTCTGTTGTTGGGCGTATTTTATGCTTTCAACCCATGGACGGCTTCACGGCTCGCTTCGGGTCATACCGAGCTTTTGATGGCGTACGCCTTAACGCCGGTGATCGTGCTCGTGTGGAGATCATCGTACCGATCGCCGTTGTTCACAGCATTCATCGTCGCCGCTCAAGCCTGTCTGAACACGCAATTAGCCGCACTGACGGTCGTTGCGCTCATCGTCCTTGGCCGTGGATTCGGCGGATTCCGACGCAGCCTCCGAGACGCCGCCGTAGCGGCGGCATTTGCAGTAGGAATGAGCCTTTGGTGGATTCTTCCACTCTTGCGCACGCACGGTGGAAACACGGGCCATACCGGCCTCGAGAACATACTTTCATACACGCAGCTGGCCGACGTCGCCCATACCATGACCTTGCGCAGCTACTGGTGGCCGGCATTTTCGGATGGACTCTACCGCTACTCGAACCCCGCAGCAAACGCCATCGTGTTCCTGGGGATGGCTGCAATTGTTTTGGCCGAGTTAGCTGTGCTTGCGTCGTGGCGCTGGCTCTCATCATTCGGGCGCGCCGGCGTTGCGCTCTGGTTCTTCGTTTCCTTGGTGCTGATCCTCGCGCATGCGTTTCCGGCTGCGTATTGGGAGATGCTTCGAATACCGATGGCAACACTTTACCGCGATCCGGATAAGCTCGTTGCGCTTTCGCTGCTCGGGTTCGTCATCGGTTTCGCAGATTTTGCACGGCATTTCCGTTGGAACACGGGAACATTTGCGGCTGCCTCGGTGGCCGTCGCCTGTATTACATTTCCGTGGTGGAGTAGCGGCGATCTGCGCGGTAACGTGCAACCACAGACCGTGCGCGACGGTTCGGTTGCGGCGGCGGCGTGGTTAGCGAAACACGACGCAGGCCAGCTCGTGCTGTGGTGGCCTAACGGGCCCTATATTCGCTATTGGTGGTACCCGGCAGGGGGACAGGATCCACTCCGCTACTGGACGTCCGACCCGATGTGGAACCCGTATTACGATCCTGCATATGACGCATCGCCTCGAACGTCTGAATTGTTATACGCTCTCGCGACCGCGATACCGCAGCGAAACGT
Source organism: Candidatus Cybelea sp. (assembly GCA_036489055.1). GTDB lineage: Bacteria > Vulcanimicrobiota > Vulcanimicrobiia > Vulcanimicrobiales > Vulcanimicrobiaceae > Cybelea. Next base: position 2,215 of record DASXGO010000423.1, read on the forward strand.
GCCTTACCTGGGAGGCCTTTTAGGAACGTACGGGATTCGATATATTGCCGTCCGCAATCGCGCCTCGACGTCCTTTACAGATTTTCCCGGCTATCGACCCGACTTCGACGCGATTCGCGACCTCAGGCGCGTCGCCGTTTTCGGCGACACCGACATCTACGAGAATCTCGCATGGCAGGCAGGCCGTTACCTAGTCGGCCATTACGATGCCCTCGTCACCGGCGATTTTACGACGATGCTATCGCTGGACCCGGAGCTGACGGCCGCCGAAATTCTGGTCGATGATGCAAGCCCTAAGGGAACGTCTTATGAATACGTCGGTCTCGATCGACAGCTCGAGCGCGCGCTAACCACGTACCGTTACGAATCCGGCGCATCGTACGATCTTGCGTTTTCTTCCGACCTATCGTCCTTGCAACGCCAGGTTGCATTCTCTGTCGCCTGTCAAACTTGCGACGCGCTGCTCCTGCGGACAAATGCGGCTGCCCTCCGCATTACGATCGACGGGCTACCGTCCAGTCCTCCGCTTCTCTACGCAGATCTGCCTAACTGGCAGCCTCGCTGGCGCGCCTACGCGATACCGGCAGCGCGTAGGATAGCGATCACGACCACCGATCCGAACGCCTACGTCTATCAAGCCGCTCTCGTGTCTCGACGCGCGCTGGATTTGTCGATGCAGTCGGCCTTCGACGAAGTGCGTCACCATTGGCCTACTTACGTCGCGAATCAAGCGGAACTCGACATGCGGCCCGCAGGTCCGGATCGGGTCAGCGACCGCCTCGGCCCAATCGTCGAAACGGACAGTCGCCGTTGGCACGCGATCGTCGTGGGGAGTCGTTTAAGTGCAGCACAGCTACGGTTCTACTGGTGGCAGGGCCGCGCTCGTGAACGGGAAGCCCCGATGCGGTGCGCCATTGCCGCGTGCACGGCTGACGTCACGCTCGCTCGCGGATTTCACCGCGTGGCTCTGGTCGTCAAGCGCGAGGCAATCGTTCAGGGGTTAGTTTTGAGCAGTGCCAAGCCGCAGGGTTTCGATAACGTGCGCGCCGACGTCTTTCCGCGCCGAATGGACGCCGATACGAAGCTGCTCGTTCCAATGTCATACAGCCCCGATTGGAATCTGCAGTGCGCTCGGGGCAGCGCCGTCCGGCCCGCAGTCGGCAACGGCTGGGCTACCCTGTATGCTCCCAACGTCTCGGTTTCCGACTGCGCGCTTCACTACGGCCCGGATTGGGCGGAACGAATCGGCGCCGTCTTGTCGGTGCTCGCCTTAGTCGCGGCAGCGCTGATCGCCGTGCTGTTCACGCGCAGGCGTGAGCGGCGGGCGGACGTCAGCAAGACGGATGGTGCCGCGGAAATTCCCGTTTAGGCCTGCCGGAGATCGTGGTGACGCAGGTGCGCGCACGTTTGGGTCTCGCAATGGTATCCTCCATCGATATTTCGGGAGCGCTAGCAACGCTCGCCGCGTTTACTTACGCCTTCGCGACACTATCCGGCCTACCCGTACTGCGCCACGACTGGGGAGCCGATCCGTTTCACAGCAGTTGGCGGGAAATTCTCGCCGTAGGCTTCGGAGGCTGGGACCCGTCCGGCATCGGAAGGCCTCTGCTCTACCCGGATGCCTACCTGATTTGTCTCCCGATCACTTTGGTTACCGTGATCGGCGGTAGTCGAAGCGCCCTCTTCGTCTTCCTTTTGGCAATCGGAGCGCTTGCCGCGTTCGGCGGCCGTGCTATTGCAAAAGACGCAGGGGGCTGCAGCGCCGTTGCCTCGGCGGCTGCTCTGTTCTGCATCTTCAATCCATGGACGTATACCGAGCTCGTCGCGGGCCACGTCTTTATGTTGCTCGCATACGCAGCGAGCATTTGGTTCTTTCGTGAACTCTTCAGACCTACACCGCGACCCGCCGTTCTGGTAACGACGTCGCTCCTCACCCTCCAACAGCCGCAATTCCTGGCCATCTGCACGCTGAGCCTTGCGGCCTTTACGCTCAGGACGCGAACATGGTTGCCGCTCGCCATCGTTTGCGTGACGTGGCTTCCGATTGCGATCGGGCTTGGCTGCGATAGCGCCGCGCTGAACACGATTCCATTCCTCGTTTCGTGGGAACGCGAACAATCGATCTCCGCATTCGACGCGTTGCAGTTAAACGGCTACTTCACTGGCTACGCCAAGGACTTCGGTTATTTCTCGGCCGTACCGGTCATGGCTACCGCTGCTCTAGCAGCCGGGTCGCTATTACGAATCGACAAACGGCAACTGCTGCTAGGCGCCGGCACGGCCGCCGCTCTGCTCGTCGCTATTGGCCTGCGCGGGCCACTGGCAGCGCCTTTGGGATGGTTGATTCAACATACGAGGCTCGTAGCGTTCTATCGCGAGCTCTTTGACGTGCTCGCCTATGCAGCGATCGGTTACGTCCTACTGGCAGTCGGCGTGGCTTCGCGTTGGAAATTGCTCGCCTTCGGGTGGCTTCTCGTGATGATCATTCTTCCGGTACCCTGGTTCGTTTCGCCGCCGTTCCGTTTTTGGGTCCCGGCAAGCGCGCTGCCGCCCATCACGATCGCCGCCCCGCGAAACACGCGATTTGCCCTCGTGCCGGCATTCCAACCGATGTCTTTTGGGGAGCGCGGCGCCGGAAGAGATCCGGATTTGCGCGCCATGGAAGGCAATGTCACGCCGCTGAACGAGCCTTACGCAACATATCCATCCAATGCTGCGCTGGCAGCGTTCCTGCTGCATGCGGATGCCCGCCCTCTTGCGCAGCTGAGCGTAACAACGATTATAGAACGACCGTGGCTTAGGGTCGATTCCAGAGGCCTGAGCCAGGAGTGGGCGCTTCCCTTCGGGGAATTTTCTCAGACCAAGCCTCGAACGATCTTGTTGCGGGGAGCACCCGAACTCGCGCTGCTTCCGGTACCCCGCGTCGGCGCGCTCGACGCCCGCATCGGAAGTGGTAACGTGTTCTTCGGCGACGCCGCCGGAGTGCATGGTCCGTCGGTCCCGGCTGCATGGTCGCAGCTAAAGCCCGTTGAGAGCATCCGCGCTTCAAACCAATTTCCGAGCGCCGCGCTGGGATGGGTGGACGCCCGATTGGCTTTCGCACAGCGCCCCGAGCTCGCGCAGGCTCTCGGAGGCGCACTGACCACGAGTGAGGCCGCCGTTTTATCGCTGCATGGCGGATTGTCGACCCTCGTCTTCGTCGAGGGGGTACTACGGTCGACCGAAGGCCGAGTGCTGGCGCGAACAACCCACGGCTACCGCTGGATCCCGCTTCCGCCAAACGTCACCGGCGTCACCTGCTCGGGTCTCTGTTTGGTCGCAGCTCAAGGTCATCCGCCGTCAGTACCTCTCGAACCGGAAGCGAACAGTGCCCTCGGCTTGCCATTTCGCGCGATAACGCCTTGGCTCGTGATCGCATCGGTTCCAGGCGGTGCGGCTGGGGCGCTTCGTTACAACGTGGCCTACGATGCGGGCTGGCGGGCGTACCTTGACGGTACGTTTTTAACCCACGTGCGGCTCGACGGTGCCGTCAACGGCTGGCTGATATCGGATCGCGGCGGAGTACGACGGCTGCTGATGTTCGAGTCGACCGCTGCAGCCGAGGTCCTCGCCGAGATCGTGGTCCTCGTCGCATTAAGCTGGTACGCTGCGCGCACGCTTCGGGCCAAGTATCACTAGTCTATTTGGCTAGGATATGTTACTATAATGGGCCAGCCGCCACGCAGAAAGGAACATGCGTGATGAATAGATCGGCGTTACGCGTTGCGTCTGTTGCGACCGCCGTGCTGGCTTTCTCGGCGTGCACGGTAAAGTCAAACGGTGACGCTTCAATCCCTAGTGCGAGTAGAGCAGTCGGAGGACCGCACTTGGTGCGAGGTGCGAATTCGAAGATACAGCACGTCGTTGTTATCATCCAAGAAAACCGCACGGTTGATAACCTTTTCTATGGGCTTCCGGGTGCCGACACGCGATCGTTTGGGCGCAACAAAAACGGGACCAGAATTCCGCTGCAGCCGGTGGGGCTGGAGACGCTGTGGGACTTCCATCACGATCACACGAGCTTTTTCGACGCGTGCGACGGTCAGGGAAGCTTCCCCGGAACGGACTGCAAGATGGACGGCTTCGATCAAGAGTTCTGGTCTTGCGGGCTGTCCGGATATCCGCAATGTCCTAATGCCAACCCTCCCTATAGCTACGTTCCGCAGGACGAGACGCAGCCATATTTTGAGAT
>DASXGO010000432.1:0-2735 GCA_036489055.1 Candidatus Cybelea sp.
CGGGGCCGCACTCGATTTCAATCGTTCAGAGCAATTACGGACTCAAGAAGGGTCAGGTGGTTACCTGCAACTTTGCGAACAGCGGCGGCAGTGCGGGCAAAGGAACGACGGTCGACATACTCAATCCGAAGGCCGGTTCGAAACCGACGACGTTCATACAAACTTCCCAGGTCGAAGGTTGCACCGGCGTAGCAACAACGCTGGGAGACGAAATTTGCACGGCCGGATACACCAGCAAACACGTCGACTGTTTCGACCACACCGGCGCCCTTGTAACGAGCCACGGCAAACCGTTTAACAAACCGTTCGACGTCGCCGACGCACATTGCAAACAAGGCCCGAGCTGCCTCTATGCGAGCGAGATGATTTTTGGCTCGGATGCCGGCAACGGTGGAATAGTAGACTTCAGCGTCAACAACTACGGAAATCCGAACCCAACCGAGGTCGCTACCGGCTTTGCGGTTAACGGCAAGTCCGGCTGGAGCACGTTGGGCCCATCGGGTCTTTCGTACGACGCCACCAAACTGGGCACGCTGTATATCACCGACGGCGTCGACAACACGGTCGTCGCCTTCACCAATGCGAGCAATCTGCTTGCCAAAGACGAGATCACGGTGCTCAAAGGCGGCAAGACGTTCAAATGCAAGTTTCACGGCAAAGGCGACCCGTGCGGCAAGCTGATCTACGCCGGATCGCCGCTGAACGCGCCGGTCGCGATGACGTTGCTGCCGAACGGGAACTTGATCGTCGCCAACAGTCAGGGCGGGAATACGCTGGTCGAGATCGACGTATCGACGGGTAAAGTACTCGCGACTAAAGTCGTCGACAAGAGCAAAACGCAAGGCGTTTTCGGGCTCCAAGCGATCGGCACGAAGGACAGCAATACGGCTCTCTACTACACAGACACCAACGACAACAGCCTACACGAACTCGAGCAATAGCGCCGAACGCGTAAAAAAAACGGGACCTCCGCAATCGGAGGTCCCGTTACTCTTTGGCTCGCGCGTAGCTACTCCGTGTCGACGGGGTCGTTCGACGGCGGCTCGTTGAGAAAACGCGACATAGGATACTTGGACCCAATCGGCACGAACCGGCGCGGCTTTTGGGAGAAATCGAACGCGTCGTCGAGGCTCGCGGCTCGTCTGTCGGTGTAGCCGTTAACCGTGTGACCGATCGCGCCGGCGGGAATCCCGTTGACCTCTTCAATGAAGCGTAAAATGCTACCGTATTCGTATTGGACGTGCGAAACGTAGCCTTGTTTTGCGTAGGGTGAAATGATGAGGCACGGCACACGAATGCCTAAGCCGCGATAATCGAGTTGCGGCGGTGGCGCATTGTCGTAAAAACCGCCCCAATCGTCCCAAACGACGACGATCGCGCTCGACTTCCAATACCGGCTCTCACCAACGGCATTGACGACCGACGCGACCCACGACGGCCCGAGCTCGCTCAACGCCGCCGGGTGATCGGAATCCGCCTTTGAGGGCGTGACCCAGCTTACCGATGCGAGCTTGCCGTGCATCGCATCCTTGAGAAATTGCGTCTCCGGCGCGATAATCTTGGTCTTCCAGTCCGGACCGAAGCGCACGTATTTGATCGCCTCGAACGGTTCCCAGAATCCCCCATCCAGCCGGCGCGACGCGTAATATTTCCACGAAACCTTGTTGTTATCGAGAACCTCGGCGATCGTCTTGAACTGATTGAAGCAAGGGAACGGGCCCTGGAAGAGATGGAGCTCGCGGTACGGGGACATCGTGAGGTACGAACTGACGGTTCCAGGCGGCGAATCGCAATCGTCGGGAGCGTGGGTTGGGAAATTCACTTCCGCGCGACCGGGCAGCTTGATATCGTCGGTGCCGGCGACGAGCGTGAGGTGCGCGGTGAAGCTCCCACCAAACTCCGTCGGAAACATCTCGTCGGCGAGCACGTACTCTTGCGCCATCGTCCAGTACGGTACTATTTCCGACCGCTTGACGTACGCATAGGCATTGAGTTGACGGTTCTTCACGCCCGACGCCGAAAAGCCGTCCATCTGACCGTTGTTCCAATCGGTCATTGACGCGCGCCAATCGTGGCGCAAGTCGGGGTTTTTCCGGAACGTGACGCTATGCAGCGGCACTTGCACGTCGCCGGGCGGGCAGCCCGAGCCGGAAGCGAGGAGGCGTGCGGCGGGCGGCGCCGCGATCGGCGTCCGAGGCGACGGGGATGGCGTGGGGGAAGCGCAGCCGGTCGTGGGCGCATCAGCGCCCGGATACCCGGCAAAGAAATTCTCGAAGCTGCGGTTCTCTTGAATAACGACGATGACGTGCGAGATCTTCGAAGTGCTTCCCGTAGTCCGTTCCACCGCCGCAGCAGGTGCGCCGAACGTGCCGGCGGGGTTCGCGCCGTTCATGCCGCACGCCGCTAACCCGACGGCAAGAAAGCTAAGAGCAGCAAGCGTTAGACGACCCATGGTGAAAGCCGCGCTTCCGGGCTGCCGGACCCGACTCCTACGACGGGGAATTTGCGCGAAAATCCGAAAGAGCATAGCAACCTGCTGCCCATTGAGCCGGCGTCGGCATATAGTGGGCCGCCTGCCGATGCGGGCGTCCATAGTACGGAGATACGAATGAACGAATACGAGGTAACGTATATTTTGCGCCCCTCGCTCGAAGAGAGCGAGGTCAAAGAACGCGCCAATTCGATCGCGGAGATCGTCAAGAACAATGGCGGCGAAGTCAGCAGCGTCGAGCCGC
>DASXGO010000333.1:0-3691 GCA_036489055.1 Candidatus Cybelea sp.
AGGACGTGCCCCGCGATTCGCCGTTCCAGCTCCGGTCCCGTCGGCGGGGTTTCGCTAGAGATGCGCGCGAGGTCGAGCGCATAGAGCGTGAACGTATAATGATGGGCCGGACCGGGCGGCGGGCACGGGCCGTAGTAGCCCGGCTTACCCGCGGACGTTTCTCCCAGCTGATCGGCTGAGAGCGTTGCGCCGGCCGCAAGCCGTTGTGAACCGGCAGGCAGATTGTAAACGACCCAATGGTAGAAGCCGCCGGCAATCGGCGCATCGGCGTCGTGCAGGATGAGTGCAAAGGATTTCACGCCTTTTGGAGCGCCGCTCCACGAGAGTGCTGGGGAGCGGTTCACTCCGCCGCAATCCGACGCCATCGTGCGAATCGGAATCGCGCCTCCCGGACTAAAGTCGCTACTTTGAAGCTGCATTGTTGCCGTAGCCGCCGCTACTGCGAGGCCTGCGGCCGCTACTATGTCGCGCATGGCCGTATGGTATCATGACGTGGCCATGATGGGAGTTAGGCCTCACGCGGCGTAACCCCGCGAACCCCGCCAGAACCGGAAGGTAGCAACGGTAAGCGGGCCCTTACGGGTGCCGTGAGTCTCCTGGCTCTCGTCGTGGTTCGCAGCGAGGCTATAAAGGATTGGACTTGGGAAGTTTCTACGCCGCCGCTGGCGCATTTGCCGGTGCGCTGCTCGCGCTCGTCGCCTATCACGCTGCGGGAGTGCGGCCTGCGCTCGCTCGCCTGCAAGCGCTCGTCAACGAACACGACGGCCTGCTTGCCGGGGGAAACGGAACGGCTTCCGGCCGGCTCGATGCGGTCGAGGCGGTCGAAGCGTCGGATCGTGCTGCGATTGACCGGCTCATGCAGCGCCTTGCAGAGCTCGAAACTCTTGCGGCGACCGATCTCTCTCGCGCCGGCTTCATTCGTTACGATGCCTTTGCGGGTGCGGGGGCAGGGCTTTCGTACGCGCTTGCATTGCTCAATCGCCGAGGCGATGGTGTCGTCCTGACGAGCATCTATTCGCGTGAGGATACGCGCACGTTCGGCAAACCGGTCGAAGCCTTCAGGCCGACGGTGCAAGCTTCGGAAGAAGAGCTTGCGGCGATCGAGCGGGCGCGCACGAACGGATCGGAGAAGCGCGTGCCGTGAATCTTCTGCTCTGCAATCTCGCCGTCGTGTTGCGTTACGCAGTTAACATCTACACGCTACTGCTGCTCGTCTACGCCGTGATCTCGTGGATTCCGGATCTGCGCCGCGGCCGGTGGGTCTACTATCTAGCCTCGGTGATCGAACCGGTGCTCATCCCGATTCGCCGTATCATCCCGCCGCTCGGTGGGCTGGACCTCGCGTTCCTGGTGCTATTACTCGGGCTGCAGCTCCTCGTCCAGCCGGCGATTGCGCGGCTGCTGTACAGCAGCTGCATTCCGATCTAGTAGGCGGCATCGTTTGGCGCTGAAAACCGAGCGGCCGCATCGAATCGACGTTGCCGACAACGTGCGCAACTTTTGCATCATCGCGCACATCGACCACGGGAAAACGACGCTCTCCGACCGGCTGCTGGAAATCACGCAGACCGTCGACGTGCGGCAGCTCGAGGAACAGGCTCTCGACGCGATGGACCTCGAGCGCGAGCGCGGGATTACGATCCGCATGCATCCGGTGACGCTGGATTACCGTGCGCAAAATGGGGAGCTCTATCGCCTAAACCTGATCGACACGCCGGGACACGTCGATTTTTCATACGAAGTCTCGCGATCGCTCGCTGCCTGCGAAGGCGCGGTCCTCATCATCGACGCCGCGCAGGGTATCGAAGCGCAGACGCTCGCCAATTATCATTTGGCGCTGGAGCACGAGCTCACGATCATCCCGGTCATCAACAAGATCGACTTGCCCGCCGCGGATCCCGAACGCGTGATGGGCGAGATCGAAGAGCTCCTGGTCATGGAGCGCAGCGAGTGCATTCTCGCCAGCGCCAAGAACGGGGTCGGCATCGAGGAGATCCTCGAAGCGATCGTTCATCGCATTCCGCCGCCCAAGGGGCATCGCGATCACTTGCGCGCGCTGGTCTTCAATGCGCAGTTCGATCCTTATCGCGGCGTCGTCAGCTACCTGCGCGTGGTCGACGGTACGCTGGCGGCGGGGACGCGCTTTATGTCGATGGCTCACCAGCGCGTCTTCGAATGCACCGAGGTCGGAATCTTCGCGCCGCAGATGCGGCCGGCCAAAGCCTTGCAGCTGGGCGACGTCGGCTATGTCATCGCCAACATCAAGTCGCTCGGCGAAATTGACGTCGGTGATACGATCACCGCGGCGACGAATCCCGCGCACGTCGCGCTGCCCGGCTACCGCAAAGCGGTCCCGATGGTCTACTGCGGTCTTTACCCCAACGAGGGCGAATACGACGGCCTGCGCGACGCGCTCGAAAAGCTGAAACTAAACGACGCAGCGCTCGTCTACGAACCGGAGAGCTCGGTCGCGCTGGGATTCGGTTTTCGGTGCGGTTTTCTGGGACTGCTGCATATGGAGATCGTCCAAGAGCGCTTGGAGCGTAACTACGGACTCGATCTGATTGCGACGTCCCCGTCGGTCGTCTTTCACGTCGTGCGAACCGACGGAACGCTGTTGACGATCGATAATCCTTCGAAGTTGCCGGCACCGGGCGCCATCGGCTCGATCGAAGAGCCGTACGTCAAGGCGACGATCATCTCGCCGCCCGACTACGTCGGCGCGATCATGGAGATCACGCAGAGCCGGCGCGGGACACTCGGCAACATGGAGTATCTCCACGACGGCCGGGTCATTTTGACCTACGAAATGCCGTTGATCGAGGTGATCGTCGATTTCTTCGACGCGCTCAAGTCGCGAACGAAGGGATACGCGTCGCTCGATTACGAGGTGATCGAGTACCGCGAAGGCGACCTGGCGAAGTTGGACATTCTGCTCCACGGTGAACCGGTTGACGCGCTTTCCTTCATCGTTGCTCGGGATAAGGCGATCTCGCGCGGTCGCGCGCTGGTTGAGAAGCTCAAGGAGCTGATTCCACGGCAGATGTTCGAAGTGCCGATCCAAGCTATGATCGGCGGCAAGATCATCGCGCGCGAAACGGTCAGTGCGATGCGCAAGAACGTGCTCTCCAAGTGTTACGGCGGCGACATTACGCGCAAACGTAAGCTCTTGGAGAAGCAGAAGGCCGGTAAGGAGCGCATGAAGCGCGTCGGCAAGGTCGAGCTGCCGCAGGAGGCCTTTATGGCCGTGCTTCGACTGGGTTCATGAAGACCTACGTCGCGACGAGCAATCCCGGCAAGCTTCGCGAGCTTAAAACGTTCTTCGCGAAGTCGCCGCTGCAGATTGTGACGCCGCGCAAACGCATCGAGCTCGACGTGATCGAAAGCGCGCCGACGTATGAGGGCAACGCGCTGCTCAAGGCCCACGCAATGGTAGCGGCGCTGCGCGAGCGCCGAGTCTCCGCGGCGGTGCTTGCCGACGACAGCGGCCTGGAAGTCGCGGCGCTGGCGGGACGGCCCGGCGTGCATTCCGCGCGGTACGGCGGCCCGGATCTCGATTGGCCGCACCGGCGTGCCGGGCTGCTCGACGAGCTTCGCGGGATCCCGCCGTATCGGCGCGCCGCGCGCTTCGTTTGTGCGCTTGCACTCGTGGAGAACGAGGGCGAGCCCATCGTCGTTCGCGGCGAAGTCG
>DASXGO010000405.1:0-2667 GCA_036489055.1 Candidatus Cybelea sp.
CGTCGTCGCAGTTCACGACGACGCCGCTGACTCCGCTGGTTGCGCAGATCTATAGAGGCTCGGAGACCACGCAGTACAACGTGCTGCAGGCGACCGACACGATTCACTCCAGCGACAAGCTTACCCTCATCGGTTCGGCCGGGCTGAGCACCGCGACCGGCAACACCGGCATTTCGGAGCTCGCGACCGTCGGCGGAACGTGGCGCCCGACTGCACGCGACTCGTACAGCGCGTCGTTCACGCTCGGCGGCGCGGCCGCAACGCAAGGGCGGCTGCAGATTCTCAGCGATCCGGCGTCGCTGCGCTTCGATTGCGTCGGCAAGGTCGCGTTTGGGAACGCACCGGGCCAATCGCCGACCAACAGCTCGTCGAACTCGTTGCGGGTGAGCTACACCCACCAGCTGCACGGCGGCAACGTGTCGCTCACGCTCTATCGCCAAGTGCAAAACGGCGTGCTGTTGCCGGTGGATGTCAACGGTTACATCCTCAATCAGCTCGGACAGCTTCCCTACGGCTATCTGCAGCAGGTCGCCGCGATCTATAACTCACCGGCGGGTTGCAACGCACCGCCGAGCACGCCGTTCAACGCCCAGCAGCTCTATTTCACCACGCCGATCTCGGGCGTGCAGCGGCTCTATCAGGGCGCGGAGCTCACCGGTTATGTGACGCTGGGCAATCTCGTCGTGCAGGGATTTTACAACCTGACCGGCGCGCAGGCGAACTCAAGCACGTATCTCTTCGACAATCCGTGGTCGATCACGATTCCAGGCGAACAGTTGCCCAACGTGCCGCTTCAGCGCGCCGGCCTCGTGCTGGATTACAAGGCGCCGCACTCGATGCTCGAGTGGCTCGCCGATGCGCAGCACGTCGGAGCGAACAATCCGAACAACCTTCCAGCCTATACGACGTTCGACGCAGGCGTGACCGCGCAATTGACGCGCGGAACCCTAACCTTTGCCGCGACGAACATCATGAACGCCTATTCCGGAATCTTTGCAAGCCCGGCGAACGCGGTGCCGTACACGACGGCCGGCGGTTTTGAGATTGCGAACATTGCGCGTCCGCTCACGCCGCGAACGTACTCGCTCACGTACTCGGCCCGCTTCGGCGAAGGTGTCTCCTCGCAAACCGGGACTGCCTTTCAGCCGCGCGGTACGGGCGGCCGTGGCTTGTTCGGCGCCGGCGGTCCGGCCGGGGAGCCGGCGGGCGCAGGACCGGGCGGCGGGGGCCGCGGTTTTCAATCGCTCTTCTCGCCGTTGCCGCTCGTTCCGCCGGCCGATCCGTTCGTCGTCGGTGCGAACGCCGCAACGTGCAGCGCCGAGAACGCGCCGAAAGCGCGGCAGCTGGCATCCGAACTGAAAGCGTACGTTGCGCAGATTGAAGCCGCGCGCACCGCCGCCGGATATCCCGCGACGATGTCGACCCCGGCGTTGAGCGACGCGACGATCACCTATCACGGGCTGGGCATGACGTACGCACTTGCGATCACGCCGAAGGGCACCGGCGTGTTGCGCGCGCTGGCCGGATGCCTAACGCTGCACATCGCGCGGGCCGACGACGTGACGCAACGCAAGCTCTACGCGCCGTCGAGCTCGCTGTTCTTCGTGCCGCAGCTCAACTTTATGCCGGCCGTCGGGCTCTACTTCGTGGCGCGTCAGCAACAGGCCGGCCAAGAGGCATTCCGGTTCTACGCGCTGCCGTCGGCGCCGCCGAAAGATCCCTTCGAAATCCGCACGGCGACGGCGTGCACGGGCCAGGCTCGCAACCTCGCGACTCAGTCCCTCAACGAGCTCAAAACGCACTTCAGCAACGGAGCGCCGACGCCGAGTTGGACGATCGTCGAGCATATTGCAAAATCCGGCACCTGGTACGAACTCGATCCGGGCGACGTGACGGTGATTCCCGCGGTGATTCAGTGCGGACGCGTCGCGGCAGCGACGGCAGACCAGCTCGCGCAGCGAGGCTTCGACGGAAAAACGATTCCGGCGCTCAACTACGCGCCGGCGCTCGGACTCTACATCGTGCGTCCACAGCCTCGGCCGTCGCCGTCGCCTTAGGCTTCCGGCGAGCGCCCTTGTTCGCGGGCGCGTTCGACCATCTCGCGCATGCGCGGATGCTCGCCGCGAATCGTTTTGACCCACGTTTCGAAACGCGGCACCGGTTCGGACGTGCGGAAGAGGAAGTACCAGACGTTCATGTCGCCCATGAGGGTAAAACGGCGCTTGAAGTCTTTGGCGAGCGCCGAATACGAATCGAAGGAGCGAAGGTAGTTGCGAATCCCGCCGAACTCACGCTCCGCTTCGCAGAGCGCCTTGGCGTTCTCAATCGTCGCGCGCACTTTGCGCGGCATGCGCAAAACTCCGGGCGTCGCCAAGACTCGTTCGATATCCAGATCGTCGTATGCAGCGACGACCGCGGCTGCGAATTCGGCGAAGGCGGAGTGGTAGGCGTCCCAATGTTCGGCGATCTGTTTCCAGCTTACGCCGGCTTGGAAGACCGCGCGCGTCATCACTTCGAAATAGTCGGCGGACGTTGCGGGGGCAATCACCTCGGGGATGGTCTCGGCCACCCCGCGCCCCTTCGACGCGGGGAGGCAGGGACCGGCGCGGCTGGGGTCGCAGAACCGACCCACAATGCTGCTCTCGTCACGTGGTCGGATTCTCGGCT
>DASXGO010000014.1:0-3565 GCA_036489055.1 Candidatus Cybelea sp.
TCAAGGTCCACCGCCGAGGCGTGCTCTCCCTCCGTTGCGGCGGTTTTGCTAAAGGAGAAGACTGTATGTGGCTGCTTTGGTACATCGTCTTCGGGTTCGTCGTCGGAGCCGTGGCGCGCTGGTTCGTGCCGGGCGCGGCGCCGGGGGGATGCATCGCCGACATCATCGTCGGGATTATCGGCGCGGTGATCGGCGGCTGGCTCTACCGCCTGTTCGGGCATGTCGGCGTAACGGGCTTCAACCTTCCGAGTTTTGTCTGCGCCCTGATTGGTGCAGTCGTTTTACTCTGGCTCTTGAGGGCGATTCGCGGCAGAACTGCCGGCTGAAGGGCGCCCCCGCCTATCGAGGGAAGCTGAATTCTATGGCCTACATCATCACCGAGCCGTGCATCGGAACCAAAGACAAGTCGTGCGTGGACGTTTGTCCCGTCGACTGCATTCACGGCAAGGATGAAGACGAGATGCTCTACATCGATCCGGAGGTCTGTATCGACTGCGGCGCGTGCGTCTCGGCCTGCCCGGTCGAAGCAATCTTCGCCGATTCCGACGTTCCGGAGAAGTGGCAGAACTACACCGAAATCAACGCGGAATATTTTAAGAAGTGATCGCGGAGATCTCCAGCCAAGCGTTCAGCTCGTTCTTCGCATGGGCGCCCTGGGTGGTCGGTGCGACAATCTACCTTGCGTTTTGGGTGGCGAAACGTCACGAGCACTCCGCGCCGGCAACGGCGACCGCGGCGGCTACGTATGCGTGCGCTTCATGCGGGCGGCGTGGGCCGCTCGACCAGATGGTCGCGCAGCATCACGGCGGCGCCGTTGGTTATCAATGCGCGAACTGCGCTTCCCAGGCAGTAGCGCACTAGAAGCATCAGAGACAAAGATTAGGATGCGGCTCTAAGCTTCTTGCCCGTAATCCTGCATCACGTCGTGCATATGCGATGCCATCGCCAGCGCTTCGTCCCACTTGCGCTGCCACATGTTGCGCCCGAAAATTAGTCCGACGCAGCCCGCCGCCATCGCGACGTGCGCTTTATGGATCGTCGCTTCGTCACCCATCTTGCTTCCTCCGGAGACGAGCACGAGGCTCCGTCCGGCGGACTTAACGACTTTGCGTAACCCTTCGACGTCGTCGAATTCGAGCGTGTTGTACGGCTTTGGCAGTTTGGCGGCGTCCTCGGGTTTCCAAACGGGCTCGTTGAGCTTGATCACGTCCGCGCCGAGCTCGCACGCAACCCGGGCGGCATAGTCGACGGCGTACAGCGAGTCGATGCCCCCCTTTGCCTTCACGGCCGAGCCGCGGGGATAGGCCCAGATCACGAGCGGCATTCCGTAGCGCTCGCACTCGCGGCGCACGTCGTTGCATTGCGCGATGTCGACGTCCTGTGCCGGGCTCCCGACATAGAGCGTGTAACCCACGGCGTCGGCGCCTAAGCGCACCGCATCCTCAACCGACGACGTGAGCGGACTGAAGGCCTCGTCGTCGGATGGGATGTTTGTCTTGCCGTTGACTTTCAGCAGCAGCGGCACGCGGCCGCAATACTTTTTCTGATACTTCTCGGCCAATCCGACGTGCAGCGCGATGCCGGAAAAGTTGCCTTCCACCGCGAGCCGATAGATCCAGTCGGTGTCGACCGAATCGGGGTTGTCGAAGAAATCGACGGGGCCGTGTTCAAGACCCTGATCGATCGGCAACATCATAAGGGTCCCATTTGCCGGACCGTGCTCGTACATCAGGCGGTGCAAACGGGTACGCTTACCGATCGAGAGGTTCATCTGGTCGAAGGTCGGCCGCGCGACGCGGGGAGTGACGGCTGCAGTCATAGTGGCAGCGCCTTCGCCGGGGCCCGAAGGTTATCCTGAAGCGACCTCAAAGCCACCCGCTCGTGATTGCGCGCGTCGGCATTGTCGGACTCGGCACCATGGGCGAGCCCATGGCTGCGGCGTTGCGCCGAGCGGGATATGAAGTCGCCGCGAGCGTGCATCGCCGGCGTGACGCACTCGATCGCTTATCCGAGTTCGGAGTCACCGAAGCAGCCGATCCGGCGGCACTCGCAGCCGAGAGTGATGCCGTCGTGCTCTGCGTGCCGGACGCTCCGCAAGTCGCGGATGCACTCTTCGGTTCGCGCGGTGTTGCGGCCGGTGCGCGCGCGGGTTTGCTCGTGATCGACATGTCGACGATTTCGCCCGTTGCTACCCGTGACTTCGCTGCGCGCCTTGCCGAGCGAGGTCTGGACTTCGTCGACGCACCCGTCAGCGGGGGGCCGGTTCGCGCACGACAAGGAACGCTGGCGATCATGGTGGGCGCCTCTCCGGCCGCATTCGAGCGGGCAGCGCCGGTGCTGCGCGCAATGGGCACGCCGCACCACCTCGGACCGGTCGGCATGGGGGAAACGGTCAAGCTCGTCAACCAAATCATCATCGCGAACGTCATGATCGCAAACGCGGAAGGACTCGTCTTTGCAAAGCGAGCGGGCGCGGATCTGGGTGCGGTGCGAGCGGTGCTCGGTTCGGCGACGGCGTCGAACTACATCCTTGCCGAGTGGCTTCCGAAAACATGGCTTGCGGGCAGTTTTGATGGCGGCTTTTCGCTCGATCTGCTTCGCAAAGATCTAGCCGCGGCGCTCGACGCGGCGCGCACGATGAGTCATCCGATGCCGGCCACCGGGCTGGCATATCAACTGTACACTACTCGCTCCGCTAAGGGGGACGGCGCGCTCGACTACAGCGCGATAGTAAGAGAGTATGAGCACAACGACGGAAGCTAGGCCGCCGCGAACCGCGCCGGTAAAGACGCCGGAGTTCAACAAGAAGATTCTCGTCGTAGACGATGAGTCGGCGATACTGCAGACGCTGCGATTCAACTTGGAGCGCAGCGGATACGCGGTCGTGACCGCAGGCGACGGGCGCAGCGCCATCGCCATGGCACAACGGGAGCAGCCCGATCTTATCGTGCTCGACATCATGCTGCCGGTTCTCGACGGGGTCGAGGCGTGCAAAGAGATCCGTAAGTTCAGCCCGGTACCGATCATCATGCTCACCGCGAAGGATCAAGAGATCGATAAGGTTCTCGCACTCGAGCTCGGCGCCGACGACTACGTAACCAAACCCTTTGCGCTGCACGAGTTCCTGGCACGGGTCAAGGCGCGCCTGCGCCGGCAGACCTCGATTCATTCAGGGCATGAAGAGGCGATTGCACTTGGATCGATCGTCTTGGACCCGTCGCGCCAGCAGCTAACGGTACGGGGAAAAGAAGTCGCGCTCGCGCCGAAAGAGTTTGGACTGCTGCGCGTTTTGATGGAGAATCAGGGCCGCGTGGTCACGCGCCAGACGTTGCTGGACAAGGTTTGGGGATACGATTTCGAAGGCGAGCAGCAGACGGTCAGCGTCCACATCCGGTGGCTGCGGGAAAAGATCGAAGAAGATTCGCGCACACCGCGACACATCTTAACCGTGCGCAGCCGCGGCTACATGTTTAAAGCCTAAGGGGAGTTCCGGGCCCGTGACCCCGCTCGAGTGGGCGCTTCTCGCGTTGGTTGCCGGAGCAGCCGCCGGAGTTCTTTCTGGACG
>DASXGO010000037.1:0-2540 GCA_036489055.1 Candidatus Cybelea sp.
GACGATATTCCAGTTGAGACGGCGGAATAACACTGCGCTACGCCTCCGATCCCGCAGTCTTGGCGAAGACTCCCAGGTCGGAACGCCGCACGCCGTAGAGCTCCGGCGCCGTCAGGATCTCGTTGTCGACGAGGACGTCGACGAAAAAGCGCGTGATGAACACGGCGGTCACGAGCGAGACCACGGTGCCCCAAAAGAGCGTAAATGCAAAGCCCTTCACCGTTCCAGTGCCGAGCATGTACAACACGCCCGCACCGACGATCGTCGTGAAGTGGCTATCGAAGACCGCCGAGAAGGCCCGTTGGAAACCGACGCGCACCGCGGCCCGCATCGTTTTGCCGTTCCAGAGCTCTTCCTTGATACGCTCGAAGATCAGAACGTTTGCGTCCACCGCCATGCCGATCGAAAGTACGAAGCCGGCGATGCCGGGCAGCGTGAGGGTCGCGTGCGAGACCGCCAAAATAGCCATCATCACGAGCACGTAGATCGCCAGCGCCACGTCGGCAAGCAAGCCTGGCAGCCGGTACACCGCGATCATGAAGATGAGGACGAGTCCTAAGCCGAGCGCCGCGGCGCGCATCGATTGTACGAGATCGAGCTTACCGAGCGTCGGTCCGATCGTCTCCTTTTCGATGACCGTGATCCTCGCCGGCAGGGCGCCTGCGTTGAGCTCGTTGGCGAGCGTGATCGTCTGCTCTTGCGTGAACTGACCGGTGATTTGGCCGCTGTCGTAGATCGGGCTCTGAATGATCGGAGCCGAGAGGTAGCGGTGATCGAGGAAGATTCCGAGCGGCTTTTGCAAGTTGGCAGTCGTCAGCTTACCAAACCTACCGGGATCTTTCGTTTGGAAGGTGATGTCGGGACGCCCCCCTTGATCGTAGCTCGCTTGCGCGGCCTTCAGATCTTTGCCGGAGTAAACGACGTTGCCGCTGAGCTTGTACGCCGTTTCCGCGACATATTTCTCGGCGGCAGCCTTCTCGTTCGGCGCAAGATTCGGCTGCGTCAGTTCGGTGACGTAACCGTCGGCCTTCTGCACGACGTCGAACGGCACGATCTTATATTCGAGCACCGCGATTTGCTTGAGCACCTGCTCCGCCTGATCGGGATCCTTGACGGCGGGAAGCTCGACGAGGATTCGATCCGATCCGACGTTGCTGATCGATGGTTCCGCAACACCCAAGCCGTTGATGCGACGGTCGATAACTTCGCGCGTTTGCGCCTGAACTTGAGGCGTGATCTGCGGGACTTCCGCCGTCGGATTGAGCTGCAGCAAGAGCCGCGCGCCACCCTGCAAGTCGAGACCGAGATGGATCGACTTCTGGACGGGAACCACCACCCAGACCGAGAGCGCGCAAACAGCGAGTATGACGAGCGCCTTGAACGGCGCCTTCCATGTATTCCAGTTCATTGGAGCCGTGGGGGCTTAGCTCTCGGCGGGCGTTGGGCCTGCCGCGGGCTTCCAAAGGCGCCGCCCGGTGGCGAGCAGCCCGACGATTGCCGCCGCGGTGACGATACTCCACACGGCGCCTTCGAGCGAGCGTCCATAGACGAACCCGCCTGCCGCAAAGAGCGCACCGTACACCGAGGCGAGCCCGAGCACCCAGCCCGCCAACGCAAGCGGCATTGAATCGGGCGATGCGGGCAGGCCATTCTGGCGGCGCACGCGCGCCCAGCCCGGACCGGCCGGGCGAACGCGCGCGTAAAAGGCGGCCAGAACCTCCGACTCGACCGGCGGCGTGCAATAGGTCACGGTAATCCAGACAAGCGACGTCACGGCAATGGTGATCAGCAAAGCCGTCGTCGTTTCGACGGTATGCCCCATCTTGCCGGCGACGAAAAAGCCGAGTGAAACGACGAACGATGCCGCCATCGCGCTGACCTCGCTCCACGCGTTGATGCGCCACCAGAACCAGCGCAGCAGATAGATCAAACCGGTCCCCGCGCCGATCGAGAGCAGCAGGTTGAAGGCGTTGTGCGCGTTGTCGAGCGCGAACGTGAAGAGCACGCCGAGCAACATCAGCAGCGCGGTGACGACCCGCCCCACGGTCACCAGCTCGCGCTGGCCGGCATCGCGACGAATGAAGCGCTGATAGAAATCGTGGACGAGATACGACGTGCCCCAGTTGAGATGCGTCTCGATCGTGGAGCGATACGCCGCAAAGATCCCTGCCACCATGAAGCCGGCGAAGCCCGACGGCAAAAAGACGAGCATTGCGGGATAGGCGATATCGTTTCCGATCAATCCCGGTGCGACGCCGGGGAAACGCAGCTGGATGTCGTGCAGCGTGGGATAGACGATGGTCGAGGCGAGCGCCACGACGATCCATGGCCACGGCCGCAGCGCGTAATGCATCACTTGAAATGCGAACGTCCCGAAGAGCGCGTCCGACTCGGTGCGTGCTGCCAGCATGCGTTGTGCGACGTAGCTCCCGCCGCCCGGTTCGGCGCCCGGATACCACACCGACCACCACAACACCGTAATGGGAATCACAAAGACGCCCAGCGCGGTGTGCCAGTCTTTGAAATCGGGGAGAATCGCC
>DASXGO010000067.1:0-5043 GCA_036489055.1 Candidatus Cybelea sp.
GAACGTTACGCCGCCGGGCGCACCGGAGTTCGGCCGAGTTGAGACGGTCGCACCGTAGCCGCTCGTCGATGGAACGGCCTATGCCGTCAGCGACGCGCACTATGTCGGCGACAATGCGCCGTACGTCTATCTGACGCGCGACTTCGGAAAGCACTGGACGAAGATCGTCAAGGGCTTGCCCTCCGATCAGTGGGCGCGTACGATCCGCCCCGACATTCGAGAGCGCAACCTGCTCTATGCCGGAACGGAACAAGGCATCTGGATCTCTTTCGATTCGGGCGCGACGTGGCAATCCTTCAACAACGACATGCCGGCGGTCTCCGTACGCGATATTCGCCTCCAACCGGCATACGACGATCTCGTGGTGGCGACACACGGACGAGCGACCTACATCATGGACGACGTTCGGCCGGTCCAGGAACTTTCGCAAGCGCTGGGGCGCGGAACGTGGCTTTTCACGCCCCACGTCGGCTATCAGTGGACGCAGCATTCCAACGATGAGGGAACCTACACAAATTACGCAGCCGATAATCCGCCCTACGGCGTGATGATCACCTTTTATCAACGCGATCCGCAGAAGAGCGCGCCGGCGCTGGCGATCCTTGACTCGCACGGCCGGGTCGTTCGAAGCGTCTCGGGTACGCATAAAGTCGGCGGTAAGGACGAGCCGTACATTCCGAACAAGGCCGGTTTGAACCGCTACACTTGGGACTTCACGGTGAACGGCCCGGTGAAGTGGAGCGGTGCGGGGCCGGCGTTCCTCCAGGGTCCCGATACGGGGCCGCAGGTGGTGCCCGGCGATTACTCCGTTCGGATGACGCTCTCGGGGCACACGTACGTAGAGCACTTCCGCGTCGAGCCCGATCCGCGCTCCGAATTCACGCGCGCGCAGTTGCAGCGCAGCTTCGACGAAGCGATGCGGCAGATGGGGCATCTGTCGACGCTCGATTCGATCCTCAACAACCTCGACGACCTGAAAAAATCGATCGACACGGCGCTCGACACCGCGAAAAAGCAGAATAACAGCGCGTTGGTCAGCAAGCTGCAAGACGCGCAGACGGCGCGTAAAACGCTCATGGATTCGCTTGCCACGACCGTGCGAGGTGAGGGAACGGAAGACGAGACAAGGGTACGCGAGGACGTCCTGGGCGCAACGTTCCAGGCTCAACCTCTGATTACGCCGATGGTTGCCAGCTTCATCACGCGCGTCGACGGCGAGTATCGTGCAGCGATCGCGCGTTACAACGCATTCGCGACGGGAACCATGCCCGGGATTAGTACGGCGTTGCAGCAAGCTGGAGTGAAAACGGTTCCATCCTTCAAACCAGTTCCATCGCCATGATCCTACTTCCAGATCTCGTGCTCGCGGCGGCGGCGTACGCGAACCTTTCGTGGCGCTCGATCGGCCCGGCCGTTGCGGGGGGCCGCGTCGCGTCGGTCGCGGGAACGCCGCAGAACGATCAGCTCTATTATCTTGGAACCGCGGGCGGCGGGGTTTGGAAGTCGATCAACGGCGGTGCGACGTGGGAGCCGGTTTTCGAAAAGCAGTCCGTTGCGGCAATCGGTGCGGTCGCGATCGATCCGAAAGATGAGCGCGTCGTTTGGGCCGGCACCGGTGAAGCCAATCCGCGCAACAACGTCAGCTTCGGCGACGGGCTTTACAAGTCGACCGACTCCGCCAAGACTTGGCGGCGCGTCGGACTCGCCGGCGTGTGGAGCATCTCACGCATCGCAATCGATCCGCGCGACACGCGCCACGTCGTCGTCGGCGCGTTCGGAGATCCGTTTAGAGATTCGACCGATCGCGGCGTCTACGTGACCTTCGACGGGGGAGCGAGTTGGCGAAAAACGCTCTATCTCTCGCCCGCGAGCGGCGCCAGCGACGTCGCGATGAATCCGCAGAATCCCGACGTCGTCTACGCCGGCATGTGGCACTTCCGGCGCGTGCCGTGGACGTTCACGAGCGGCGGCGCGGACGGCGGTCTCTTCAAGTCGACCGACAGCGGCCGTACGTGGAAAAAACTCACCGGAAACGGCTTACCGGCCGGCTACACCGGGCGCATCGGATTGGCGGTCTCTCCGAGCCGCCCGAATCGCGTTTTCGCGCTGATCGAGGCGAAAGGCGGCATCCTCTGGCGCACCGACGACGCCGGCGCACATTGGACGATGGTCAGCAGCGACACGCTCGTCGATCAGCGCCCGTTCTACTTCACCCACATCGCGGTCGATCCGCGCAATCCCGATCACGTCTACGCCGTCTCGGAAATGCTTGCCGAGAGCAAGAACGGCGGGCGCAAGTTCACCGAGATCGCCAAAGACGTGCACGTCGATTATCATGCGATCTGGATCGATCCGACGAATCCCAAACGCATCATCGTCGGGGAAGATGGCGGCTACGCCCTAACCAACGACCTCGAGCATTGGTCGTTTTCCCGCAATCTCACGATCGGCCAAATCTATCACGTCGGCCTCTCCAATGAAAATCCGTATAGCGTCTGCGTGGCGTTTCAGGACAACGGCGGTTTCTGCGGTCCGGAGAACTCGCTCGACAGCGAGGGAATTCTCGACCGGCACTGGACCGACGTCGTCGGCGGCGACGGCATGTGGACGGTCCCCGACCCCGCCGATCCGCGCTACGTATGGGCCGATCTCGAAGACGGTGCACTGACGCTCTTCGATCGCACGACGGAAACGACGCGCTTCATTCGGCCGTACGACGCGTTTCCCGGAAGCTTCCTCGGGCCTTTCGATTTGAGCAAGGTGCAGTACCGCTTCAATTGGGACTCGCCGATCGCGTTCGCACCGTGGGACGGCCACATCGGCTGGTACGGCGGTAACGTCGTCTTTCAATCGAGCAATCGCGGCGAGACGTGGACGCCGATCAGCCCCGACTTGACCCGCAACATCAAAGCGCATCAGGTGCCGTCGGGAGGTCCGCTTGCCAAGGACGTCTCCGGCGCCGAGTACTCCGATACGATTCTCTATATCGAAGGTTCGCCGCTCGACCGCGGCGAGATTTGGGTCGGAACCGACGACGGCTACGTGCAGCTGACGCGCGATGGCGGCACGCATTGGAGCAACGTCACACCGCCCGGGACGCCGGAGTACGCGCGCATCGAAGCGACAGCCCCGTCGCCGTTGACGGCCGGCACGGCATACGTCGCCGTAGACAATCATCGCATGGGCGATTACGCTCCGTACTTGTTCGTGACGCACGATTACGGCGCAACCTGGAGCAAGATCGTCGACGGTCTTCCCGCTAACCAATACGTTCGCACGGTCCGTCCCGACGATCGCAACCCGTACTTGCTCTATGCGGGTACCGAGACCGGTTTGTGGATTTCGTTCGACGGCGGTTCGCATTGGCAAGACTTTCGCATCAATTTGCCGACCGTGGCGGTGCGCGACATCCGTATCCAGCCCCAATTCGACGACCTCGTTGTGGCGACGCACGGGCGCGACGCATGGATTCTCGACGACGTTGGTTCCATTCAACAGCTCGGGAACGCGCAGCACGCCGGCGTGATGCTCTTCGCGCTGCGCACAGCATACGAGTATCACGAGCATTCGAACGATCTCGGAATCTACACGCGGTTCGCCGGCCAGAATCCGCCCAATGGCGCGATCGTCGATTTCTATCAGACCGCTCCGCAAAAGAGCGCGCCGACGCTGCAAGTGCTCGATGCCGACGGACGAGTGATTCGCACCGTTTCCGGGACGCATAAAGTCAAAGGCAAAGAAGAACCGTACGTCTCCAATAAGGCCGGCATCAACCGGTACGTTTGGGACTTTACCGAAGACGTACCGCCGAAGTGGTACGGCGCGGCGCGCGAAGAATACCAAGGGCCTAAGACCGGTGCGATGGTCGTGCCGGGAACTTATACGGTGCGGCTCACGCTCGGTGGCACGGCGTTACAGCAGACCGTCGCCGTCAAAGGCGATCCGCGCAACGATTGGACTGCGGCCCAGTATCGGGCCGGTTACGACTACGCGCATAAGTACTCCGTGATTGTCGGCCGAATCAATGTGGCGCTCAACAACCTCGACGCGATCAAGAAATCGCTCGCGGCGGCGGCGCCGGCGGCACGGAACAACGCTTCGCTGAGCCAGTCAATCACGGCCGCGCAGGGAGGCTGGCAGCCGGTGTTCGATGCCTTCACCGCCAATTACAAAAACGACGAGGATTCGATTCAGCGCGCCGGCTCGCTGCGCGAGTCAATACCGCGAACCGGCTTCGGTGGCGGACCGCAGTGGCCGCCGACGGCCGCGCAACTCGACTACGCGAAACGCTTCGACGCGGCGTACGCCGACGCGATGGCGGGCTATAACCAGTTCGTGAGCTCGTTGGCGCCGCTGCAATCCGCGCTGAAGAGTGCCGGCATGAAGCCGCTCGACGGGGTAAAACCGGTAACGCCTTAATCCTTCGACACGAGCCGCTGTGCGGCTCGGCTCAGGATGACAACTATTCGTAATCGGGCGCGAAGTAGTTGCGCGCGTCATTCTGGTGCATGAAGAAACCTGGGGGCTCGGGCGCCTTGATCCGTACGAACTGCCGGGGCTTCTGCGAAAAGTCGAAACAGTCGGCCGCCGGAGAGGTCGCGCGCGTGTCCGCAGGCGCCATCTGCGCGAGGCCCCAGAGGTCCTCGGCGAAACGCAGTACGCTGGCAGTCTCGTATTGCACGTGCGAAACGTAATCTTGCTTGGCGTAGGGCGAGATCACGAGCAGCGGGACGCGGAAGCCAAGGCTATCGCGGTTTTTGTAGGGCGGCGGCACGGGGTCGTAGAGGCCGCCCCAATCGTCCCACTGGACGAAGATCGCCGTCGAATTCCAAAACTTGCTCTTGCCGATGGTGTTGACGAGCGCCGCGACCCACGAAGGCCCGAATCCGCCGGAGCAATTGACGTGATCCGAATCGTCGCAGACCGGAGTTATCCAGGTGAAGTGCGCCAACTTGCCGTGCCGCACGTCGCTGATGAATTTCCAATTCGGCGAAATGACGTCGGTCTTCCAATCCGGCCCGTTATAAATGTGACCGACGGCCT
>DASXGO010000082.1:0-6883 GCA_036489055.1 Candidatus Cybelea sp.
TGCGCTGCTCGATGCAACCGCGGCAATCGGCGTTACGCTGACGCAAGCATTTCAAATCGTCCCCGAGCAATCGACTGCGGCCATCGTTATGCACCATCCGCGCGCCGCCTACTTCAACGCCGCCGCCACCCGCGAACTCGCCGCCTCGTAGCGGTGATGTTCCCGGCGGCGCTCGCGGCGGTTG
The DNA here is from genome assembly GCA_036489055.1 of Candidatus Cybelea sp. Taxonomy (GTDB): domain Bacteria; phylum Vulcanimicrobiota; class Vulcanimicrobiia; order Vulcanimicrobiales; family Vulcanimicrobiaceae; genus Cybelea. Next base: position 185 of record DASXGO010000082.1, read on the forward strand.
CGTTCGTTCATCTTTGGACGCACTCCGAACCCGGCTGGATGCTCGCAGTTCCGACGATCGACCGCGGTATCGTCTGCGAGGGTACGACACCCGGTAACGTCGTCGCGCTCGACGAGCGCGACGGCGATGCGCTCTGGCGAACGTCGCTCGGCGCGAATCCCGACGAGACCTACGGCAATCCGCGTGGCGTCATATCGTCCGTTGCGATAGCCGGCGACGTCGCGTACGCGGTCAGCGGCAGTTGCGTCGCTGCAGCAATGGACGCACGTCGCGGAACGGTGCTTTGGAAGCGCTCCATCTGCACGGTCGCCCGCAACGACGATACCTACGCGTCGCCGGTTCTCGCCGGGGGCAGGCTTCTCATCGGTGTCGACGTCATCGCGGATCGCCCGACCGACGCTGGGCGCGAAATCGCACTCGATGCGGCGACCGGCGCTCCGGCGTGGTCCTTTTCCCCGCTCCGCTACCGCGGAACGGGCGGTGGCATCTCGGCGACTCCGGCGGTCGATTCGACCCGCGAAATCGCGATCGTCGGCACTGGAAATCCAACGCCGATGCGCGCGCCGCCGCCGGGTCCGGATCCCTACACCGATTCGGTGATCGCGGTGGACGTTCGCTCGGGGCATTGGCGGTGGGAGCGGCAGCTGCTCCCCCACGACGCCAACGACTTCGACGTCTTTGCCTCGCCACGTCTCTTCTGGCTGAACCTTCGCGGGCATTCGATTCGGGCCGTCGGCGTGACCGTGAAAAATTCACGGTATGTGATGCTCGACGCGCGAAGCGGTGCAATTCTGTGGCAGCGTCAGCTGGAGCCGCCGATGCGCTGGATGCAATCGATCGGGACGCCCGCCGTTAGCGGCACGACGATCGTCGTGCCGCTTTTTCACGCTCCGGAGAGCGGCGAGCTCGTCGCGCTCAACGCGAACGACGGCGCGGTGCTCTGGCGCACCCATACGGGCGGCATTTATGAAGCGCCGGTCATTTGGCGCCGTTACGTTTTGGCTGCGGAAACGTCGGGCCGGATCGTCGCGTTTCGCTTGGGCAACGGCGCGGCCGCCGGTCGCCTCTCCGTCCCATCCGAGCTCTACGGGCACGGCCTCACGCTCGACGGCGATAGACTTTTTATTGCAGGCCGCGGCGAATTATGGGCGTATCGCTTGCAAGGATGAGCGTTCAACTGATTCTCCACATCGGGCTTGCCATCGTCGCGATCGTCATTATCGTCGCACTCGTCCGAGCGTCGCGTCGCCTAAAGGCGGGGTGGCCAAAACCGGTGGAGACCGCAATCGGATTCGTGACCAACTTCTTCGATACGCTGGGAATCGGGTCGTTCGCGCCGACCACGTCGCTCTTCAAGTTTTTGCGCCTCGTTCCCGACGAACGGATACCGGGAACGCTCAACGTAGGGCATACGTTGCCAACCATCGTCGAGGCCTGGATCTATATTCTGATCATCAGCGTCGTGCCGCTGACGCTGATCGCACTGATCGTCGCTGCCGTCGCGGGTGCTTGGCTCGGAGCCGGCGTCGTCGCGAGACTTCCGCGACGGTACGTGCAGATCGGCATGGGCGTCGCGTTGCTGGCCGCGGCCGCGCTCTTTATTCTCAGCAACGTCCGCGGCAGCTATTTCGGCTTGACCGGCGATGCGCTCGGACTGACCGGCACGCGGCTGGTGGTCGGGATCGCCGTCAGCTTTTTCCTCGGCGCACTTATGACGATCGGCATCGGCATGTACGCCCCCGCTATGATTATGGTTAGTCTTCTCGGGATGAATCCGAAAGCGGCGTTTCCGATCATGATGGGCTCGTGCGCATTTCTTATGCCGATCGCAAGCCTCCGCTTCATTCGGTACGAGGCATTTTCGATGCGCGCCGCTCTGGGTTTGACCTTGGGCGGCATCCCCGGCGTTCTGATCGCCGCCTATATCGTCAAGTCGCTTCCGCTTACCGCGGTGCGATGGCTCGTCGTCGTTATCGTGCTCTACGCCGCGATCGTAATGCTGCGCTCGGCGCTGCAGCGTCCCGCACCATCCGACGGCGTCGACGAAGAGCTCGTCGCCGTTCCTTAAACGGCCGCGACTTCCATCCGATTGTAGACGAAGCGTCCGCCAACCATCGTCGCGATCACGGAATAATCCTTATCCCAGAACGAGAGATCGGCGCGCATGCCGCGCGCGATCCGGCCCATGTCGCCGTCGTGGCGAATGAGGCGCGCCGGCGCGTGCGTTGCCGCGACGATCGCTTGCGCGAATGGGATCTGCGCGTAGGACATATAATTTCGTAACGCCTCATCGATGTGAAGCGCGCTTCCGGCAATCGTGCCGTCCGCCGCGCGCATCACGCCGCCCTCGATGTGATAGCCGGGATCGGCGGCCGGCATGTTGTCGGTTGCAAGGACGACGCGATCGCCGAGCGTCCGGTGCAGAATGTCGATCATGACGGGAGAGACGTGGAAGCCGTCACAGATCACTTGCACGAGCGTGCGCCGATCTTGAATGAACGCTGCCAAGATTGAAGGGTCGCGGTGGTCGAGCGGCGGCATTCCGTTAAACGCGTGCGTGAGCGAGCGGAAACCCAAGCCGATCGCGAGCATTCCTTCGCGGTACCTCGCGGCGGTGTGTCCCGCCGAACAAACCACGCCGTTTTCCAGGAAGATACGCAGGGCGTCGCTCGCGCCGTCGACCTCCGGGGCCATCGTCACCATGAGACAGCCGCCTTTGCAGGCGTCGACCATCTCCCGCGCGCGCGCGTGCGTTGCCGGGAGCAGCCATTCGTTGCGATGGATGCGCCGGAATTTGGGGTTGAGGAACGGCCCCTCAAAGTGGACGCCCAAGCAGCGCGCACCGGCTGGGACGTCCTCCTCGAGTTGATTGGCCGCTTCGATGAGCTCGGCGGCGGCGTGCAACATCGATTCCCACGGCGCGGTCATGACGCCGGCGACGAAGCCGGTCGCTCCGCGCGCTGCATAAGCGGCGCCCGCAGGGACCAGAGCGTTGCCTTGATCGCGATTGAAGAGGTACTCGCCCGCGCCGTTGGTGTGGACGTCGATGAGGCCCGGCGCGATGCTGCTGCCGGGCGGGAGCGCGTGATCGGCGGGTCCGTCTGCAGGGAGTACGTTCGCAATGCGTCCGTCCTCGACGGCGAGCCGTCCGAACGTCGACGTTCCGTCGCCGACGGCGATGAAGGCGGGGCCAAGCAGCGTTGTAGCCACAATCAACTCCTGATTAGTGCCAGCGCTTCGTCGCGATGTTGCTCCATCAGCGCTCGCGTGTCGCCCTCGACGTTGAGTCGAAGCAATGGTTCGGTATTCGACGGACGAACGTTCATCCACCAGTCGGAGTACGAAATCGTGACGCCGTCGAGATAATCGATCTCCGCGTCCTTATAATGCTCCTTTATTGCGGCGAGTTTCGCAGGGACGTCGTCGACGCGGCTGTTGATCTCGCCGGACCGAAAGCGCGTATCGACGGGCGCGATGACCTCGCTCACGGGCACGCCGGCTTCGCTGAACAACTCCAAACATTGCAGCAACGCGATCATGCCGGAATCCGCATACCAGTTGTCGCGAAAGTAAAAATGACCGCTATGCTCGCCGCCGAAAACGACATCCTGTTCGCGCATCTCCGCCTTGATGATCGAGTGCCCCACTTTGGAGCGGATCGGGACGCCGCCGGCCTTTTCGATCAGTTCGGGCACGCTGCGGCTGCAGACCAAGTTGTAGAGAATCTTCGCGCCGGGATGTTTTTTGAGCGTGTTCAGGGCAACGAGCGTGGTCACGGTGCTTCCGTCGATGAGGCCGGCCTTTTCGTCGACGATGAACATGCGATCGGCGTCGCCGTCAAAAGCAACGCCGAGGTCGCTGCCGTGCTTTCGAACCGCAGCCTGGAGATCTACCATGTTCTCGGGCTCGATTGGGCTAGCGGGATGGTTCGGGAAGCTCCCGTCGAGCTCGAAATAGAGCGGCACCAATTCGCAGGGCAGGCTTTTGAAGACGTGCGGAACCGTCTCCCCCGCCATCCCGTTACCGGCGTCCACGGCGATTTTGAAGGGTTTGATCTTCGAGCGGTCCACGAACGAGAGGCAATGTTGCGCGAAATCGTCCAAAACGTTACGATAGGTTCTAGTACCTGCCGCAGCGCTCTTGGGAGGCAGCTCTCCTGAAAGCAGCTGATCGCGTATCGTTGCCAAACCGGTGTCGAGCGAAATCGCTTGAGCCTGCGAACGGGTGAACTTCATACCATTATATTGTGCCGGGTTATGCGAAGCCGTAATCATCACGCCGCCATCGAACGCAAACTTACCAACGGCGAAATAAAGCGCGTCCGTGGAGACCATGCCGATCTCGACGACGTCGGCACCGGCGTCGGATGCGCCGCGCGCGAACGCGTCGCAAAGCTTTTCGCCCGAGGGTCGCATGTCGCGTCCGACGACCACGTTCAGGCGCGCGTTCCCCGTTCGTCGCGAATCCAGCAGCGGTACGAAGCAGCGTCCGATGGCATACGCCACGTCGTCGCTGAGCTCGGATGGATAAACCCCACGGACGTCGTAGGACTTGAAGATCGTGGGGTCGAGTCGCACAGCCTGCGGTTCTTCGACCGCGCCACCGTGACGCCTTCGTGAAGAACGAGTCGCTCGCGAACATCACTGGAACGCTGTTAATTACGGCGTTTCTCGTCGTCACGCTCGCTTTCGCGGTCCAAGGCGCCTTTGAGACGCGGACCGAGATCGCCCGAACGTTCGCGCGTCAGGCGCAGATTCAGCAAGCGCAAATCGAGCTGGAAGAACTCTTACGCCTGCAGATCGATGAAGAAAATTCGCTGCGAGGTTACTCGTTGACGCGCGACCCATTCTACGTTGCGCAGTATCACCAAGCCGCCGCCGGTTACGATGCGAAGGCGGCAGGCATTCGCGGAATCCTTCGCGATCAGCAGCTCGCCGGTGCCGGCGTCCTCCTCGGCGCGTACGCCGCCCTTCAATCGCGCTGGCGTGCCGAAGTGGCGCGTCCCTTGCTGCGCAATCCTCGCCAACGCTTGGTCGAGCTCGACAAACGCAACAAGCTCTTCGCCGATTACGAAACGCGAACGGTTGCGGACGTTCGCGCCGCGTTGGCGGCAACCGAGGCGGGGCTGGTCGCCAGCACGCAGCAGCAGCTCAATCGCTCGGCCTACGTGCGCGCTTTCTGGGTGATCGTCTTCGGAGTGCTGGCGATGCTCTTCAATACGTACCGCTCCCGACTCAATCGCGAACTCGAAGAAGAGCGCACCATCACCGAAATTCTCCAACGCGCGTTCCGGAGCGAATCGGTCCCGCTGCCGCACTGCGAGGTCGGGAGCGCCTATCTCTCCGCGACGCGGCAGGTCGCGGTCGGGGGCGACGTCTTCGACGTCTACCGGCTCTCGGGAAACCGAGCGCTGATCTTGATCGCCGACATCAGCGGCAAGGGCGTCGACGCAGCGGTACTGACCGCGTTCGTCAAATTTATGATCCGCGCCATCGCGTTGCGACACGCGGAGCCGGCATCAATTCTTTCGGAGTTCAACGAAGCGTTTTCGAAAGCGGTCGGAAATCCGTATCTCTTCGTCTCGATGTTCGTCGGGATTCTGGATACGACGACGTTCCGCTTGGATTACGGCAGCGCCGGCCACGACTGCGCGTATCTGCGCCGGCGCGACGGCGTCGAGCAGCTCTCCGTAACCGGCCCGGTCGTCGGCGTCATGGAAGAGCCGTTCTACTCCAAGACCATCGACCTCGATCCGGGCGATACTCTCGTGCTCACCACCGACGGCCTGACCGAGGTCCGGAACCGCGACGGAAAGGCCCTGCTCGGAATCGGCGCGATGGAGCTCATCGAAAGAGCGGGAACGCACGCGCAGGAGCTGGCCGACGATCTCATCGTTGCGGCGCGTGCGCGCGGCGGCGCGCGCCTGCGCGACGATCTCGCGATTCTCGCGATCCGCGTAATGGATACGGAACGGGAGCGCGTTCGTGCGTAGAGTCGCGTCGCTGCTGCTCGTCGTCGTCTTTTCCGTCACGCCGGCTGTCGCTCGGGCCGATTGTAAGGAGCATCGTGGCGACAAGGTGGTGCTCTACAGCACGACGGACGATCCCTCGGTACTGATTTGGGATTCGCGCGCTCGTCTGCGCGCGTATTACGGCGCATCGTTCGACGAAGCGCAGGCACTGCTGCCGCATTCGATACTCGTGGCGCCGGGGACGCGCGCCACCGTCATCTCGTGCGTCGCCAACTACATCGAATCGCCGATTTTCGAGCAGCCCGAGGATGCCATCGGCGTCGTCATCTCGAGCGGGCCGCAGAGGGGAGTTACGCGGTGGGTGCTCGGCAACGACGTTCGCTCGCCGCCTAAAGGGCACCACTAGCGTAGATCCGCAATCCGCCGGAGGGAAGCCGTATTCGCTCCATTGCGATGCCGTAAACGCTGTCGAGTCGCGCGTCGTTGAGAAGCACGGCGGGCGGCTCGATCGCAACCAAGGTGCCGTCGCCAAGCAACGCGATGCGATCGGCGTATGCGGCCGCCTCGTTGATGTCGTGCAACGCACAGACGACGACCTTTCCGCTTGACGCAAGTCCCCGCAGCAGCGCGAGGATTTCGTGCGCCGCGCGCAGATCGAGGTGACTGGTCGGCTCGTCAAGGAGCACGATCGGCGTCTCCTGCGCCAGCCCCAACGCGATCCACACGCG
>DASXGO010000091.1:0-1778 GCA_036489055.1 Candidatus Cybelea sp.
GATGGGCGTGTACGCTCGCTTCTTCCGCAACGAAACCGGCCTCGACTTTCTCGCCGACCTCTACGCGTTTGGCGCGGCGACGAGTTATTCGTTCGTTTTCCTCGCGCTCATCGCACTGCGCCTCTACGACCCTCTTAGCCCGCGAAAGTTCAAGATTCCGCTGAACTTTTCGATGCGCGTGCGCGGCGAGCGGGCGGAATTCCCCGTGATCGGCGTCATAGGCTTCGTCGGCATCGTTTCGATCCTCATCTTCACGCTCTTTACCCATCCAATCGGACGCATCGCCGGCCCCACCTGGCTAGTCGTCGGAATCATCGCGTACTTCGTATACCGGAGCCACCGCGGATTGCCGCTCCTCGGTTCGCAGAAACGCGACTGGCGTAAATCGCAAGTCGAAATCTTGCGCAACGCCGGCGAGCTGGAGTTAATGGACGAATACGTTGCGAACGTCAAGGCCAGCGACCAGCGCCGCGCAGAGGCGCAGGGCGTGCCATGATCGCGCTGCGGACGGCGCTTGCGCTGACGATGACCGTTGTAGGAACCGTCGTGTTCGTGCGTGTCGCGGCGCTCGGGTTTCATCCCGAAAGCCTGCCGGGTTTGGTTCTCGGCGTTGCAATGGTCGCGCTGGGCGTGCATCGGCTGACTCTGATCGTCCGCTTACGCAGGGGAGACGCGCGGTGACGCCGGCGATGTCGACTGCGGTGCCGACGCTCGCGCCGGCCGGAATTCTCGGCGCCGTCATCGTCGTGACGTCGATCGTCCTGATCTTGTCGTGGATGCTCCACGTTCCGAAGTCGCCCGTGCAAAAAATGGCTGCCGAAACGGCTGCCGAGCTCAAGCGAATGGTCGGCAGCATCATCGTCGTATTTTCGCCGGAGATCAACTCACGGCACGTGATGGCGCTGGCGGTAAAACTCGCATCCGGCGAGCGCTCGGAACTGCTGGCAGTATACGTCATCGAAGTGCCGCTGACGCTTCCGCCGGATGCCGAGATGCCCGACGAAGAGCGCGCCGCGCTCGACGCGCTTGGAGCGGCTGAGACGATTGCCAACACGAGTAACGTTACACTTCACACGCAGATCGTAAAGGTTCGCTCGACGAAAGAGGCAGTGCTCGGCATCGCAAAGCGCGTGAAAGCCAACCTCATCATCCTCGGATCGTACCTGGAGGGCAAGTATAGCGGAGCGCGTCTCGGCGGTACGATTCAAGACATCGCCGCCGAAGCGAAATGCGACGTGCTCATCGGCGTCGAAGGAAAACACGGTACGCTCCTAGGTGAGGAGCCAAGCTAATACGGAGGAACCATGCGCAATCGGCGGCTTCTGCTTTCTTCTCTCGCGCTCGCAGGGCTTGCAATGCTCGCGCTCGCGCTCGGACACGCTCCGGCGGCCCGCGCCGACAACACGGCACCCGCGATTACGGCGTTCGATCAAGCGTTCGCCTCGATTAACGATTACCAATGCAAGCAGCACGTGCACGAGGCGAAGGGAACCGCGACGCAAGACCGCGTTTATCAAATGTGGTTCATGAAGCCGCACTACGCAAAAACGCTCATCGAATCGGGTGACGGTAAAGGATCCGGCGGCGTCTGGGCGGGCGGCGATCAAGTGAGCGGACACCAAGGCGGAATATTGTCGGGAATCCATCTGAAGGTCAGCATTCACGATTCGCGCGCCGTATCGCTGCGAGGCGTGACGATCCCGGAAGGCCTCATACAAACCGTCGTGCATCGTTACGCGACGACGCCCGGTACGCTCACCCAAATCGCCGGCGGAAAA
>DASXGO010000114.1:0-7142 GCA_036489055.1 Candidatus Cybelea sp.
GTATCACCAGCGGAATCGCGGTACCCGTGCCGGTATATCGATACGTTGCGGGATCGTAGAGCGTGACGCGATACGATCCGAAATCGATCGCTACCACGTACGAGCGAAAGAAATCAAACCCCAGGATTCCGCTGCCCGGCAATTTCGTACCGTCGTTCGACAGATCGAGCGCGTAGGGAGTGCGCGCTACGAACGTTACCGCACCTACCTGAATCGGAACGTCGGCGAGACGAAGGGCGCTCGTCGAGCCTTTGCCCGCGCCGGTCACCGAAACGTTCCCGGTTGTAGGCAGCGCCAGCGCTCGCGCGGTGGCGAGATCGAAGTACGAGCGCAGGCCGCCGGTGTCGAGGTCGAACCAGACCCGGTGCCCGCGGATCGTCGCTTCAACGGCCGGGACGAGCCCATCGCCTCGGCCCGTGAGAACGGTGAGTGGAGCAGACGCACTCGAGGCGATCGCCAGCGCGGCGAGTGCTGCGAGCAGCCTCACATCCTGAAGACCCCGAACTGCGTGCGCGGCTGCGGCGCGTGCGCGGCGGCATCGAGCCCGATCGCGATGACGCGACGTGTGTCGAGCGGATCGATGATCCCATCGTCCCAAAGCCGTGCCGTCGAATAGTACGGATTGCCCTCGCGCTCGTATTTTTCCAGGATCGGCGCCTCGAACGCGGTCTTTTCCTCCGGCGATAGATCGCCCTTAACCGTCGAGAGGACGCTGGCGGCTTGGGGACCGCCCATGACGCTGATGCGCGCGTTCGGCCACATCCAGAGCTGGCGCGGCGCGTACGCGCGTCCGCACATGCCGTAGTTGCCGGCGCCGAAACTGCCGCCGATCACGACGGTGAACTTGGGCACTTCCGCGCACGCAACTGCAGTCACCAGCTTCGCGCCGTCTTTGGCGATACCACGGTTCTCGTATTCGCGCCCGACCATAAAGCCGGTGATGTTTTGCAGGAAGAGCAGCGGCGTGCCGCGCTGCGCGCAGAGTTCGATGAAGTGCGCACCTTTGAGCGCGCTTTCGCTGAAGAGAATGCCGTTGTTGGCTAAGATTCCTATGGGATGTCCTTCGATGCGGGCGAAGCCGCAGACGAGCGTCGCGCCGTAGCGGGACTTGAACTCGTGAAACTCCGACGCATCGACGAGGCGCGCGACGATTTCGCGGACGTCGTATCCGGTTCGGCTGTCGGCCGGAATGATGCCGTAGATGTCGCGCGTCTCGTATTTCGGCGGGGCCGGATCGGCCCGATCCCACTGGCGCGGCAGCTCGAGATGCAGATTGCGAACGATCTCGCGCACGATGCCGAGCGCCTGCGGATCGTCGTTTGCGAAATGGTCCGCAACGCCGGAGACGCGCGTGTGAACGTCCGCGCCGCCCAAGTCCTCGGCGCTGACCTCTTCGCCGGTTGCAGCTTTCACCAGGGGCGGGCCGCCGAGAAAGATCGTCCCTTGCCCCTTCACGATCACCGTCTCGTCGCTCATCGCGGGGACGTACGCGCCGCCCGCCGTGCACGATCCCATCACGGCCGCAATCTGCGCGATGCGTTTGCTCGACATGCGGGCTTGATTGTAAAAGATGCGTCCGAAATGGTCGCGATCCGGAAAGACGTCGGCCTGCAGCGGCAAGAACGCGCCGCCTGAATCGACCAGATAGATGCACGGCAAGTGATTCTGTTCCGCGATCTCCTGCGCGCGCAGATGTTTCTTTACCGTCATCGGATAGTAAGTGCCGCCTTTGGCGGTGGCGTCGTTTGCGACGATCACGCAATGCTGACCTTCGACAATACCGACGCCCGTTACGATTCCGGCAGCCGGTGAATCGTTATTGTACATATCGACGGCGGCCAAGGCCGATAGCTCGAGAAAATCGGAGCCCGGATCGATCAGCCGGTCGACGCGCTCGCGCGCCGTCAACTTATTGCGCCGGCGATGTTTTTCGACGGCCTCCGCGCCGCCGCCGGCGCGCACCGCGACGAGCCGCTCGCGCAACTCCGCAACTAATCGCTCCATCCGTTGCGCGTTCGTGCCAAAGCTTTCAGAACGCCGGTCGAGCCGCGTCTCGAGCACCGCCATCGCGCCGCCATTCGGCGCCACGCGCTTAGAGCCCGGTTAGATGTCCCGGACCCTCAAGGGCCGCTGCTTGCGGGACTCGTAGCTAACCGCATGGCCGCCCAGGCTAAGGTCGACGTCGGCGGCATCCTGCGTCCGCAGGGCCGTCTCGATCCCGTAACCGCGCTCCAACCCTATCAGCAAACGCTCGGGGAGCGCGGCGCGGCGCATTTGCTTCGGCGCGCCGGCTTCGGCGGAACGCCGGACGCGATCCGGCATTATGCCGCGCTGCGCTCCGATAGCGCGGTAGCCTCGCTGCTCGCGGTCCCGGCGGCGAACTCGATCTCCCCACCCGAACAAGCGCAGGTCGAGGGACCGCTGGGGAAGGGCGAGACGCGCGAATCGCTCATCGGGCTGCAGCTTTGGTGGCTCAATCGCATGTTGAACTCGCCGGCGCCGCTGCAAGAGAAGATGACGCTCTATTTTCACGGGCACTTCACCTCACGCGCCACGCAGCGGTTCCCGCGCATCACGTACAATCAAAACGCTCTCTTCCGCCGGTACGCCCTTGGAAATCTGCGCGAGCTGACGCGCGAGGTTTCGAAGGACGCCGCGATGCTGATCTATCTCGACGGTGTCAACAACGTTGCATCGCATCCCAACGAAAACTACGCGCGCGAGCTCATGGAGCTCTTCACGCTCGGCGTGGACAATTACACCGAACAGGACGTTCGGGAGTCGGCGCGCGCTTGGACGGGATGGCGGGTCGCGCGCAGAACCGATTCGGTCTCCTTCGACGAGGCTCGCCACGATGACGGCAGCAAGACCTTTCTCGGCCGGACCGGCAACTTCAATGGCGACGACATCGTCAACATCATCTTCGATCAACCCCAATGCGCGCGCTTCTTTGCGGCGAGCTTGTTGAATTGGTTCGTCTATAACGATCCCGAGCCGGAGCTGATCGACGCGGTCGCGGCCCTCCTTCGCGCAAATCGCTACGAGCTGGCCCCGGTGCTCGCCGTCGTTCTTTCGAGCAACCTCTTTTATAGTGCCCGCTCGTATCGCGCGCTGGTAAAGAGTCCCGTTGAGTTCGTCGTGGGAACGTATAAGGCGCTCGGTTTACCCGCGGTCGGCGAAATGGCCGTACCCGCGCTGCAGCAAATGGGACAGCGGCTCTACTTTCCTCCTAGCGTCGCGGGTTGGCCCGGAGGGAAGAACTGGCTGACGAGCGGCACGATGATCGAACGGCAGAACTTTCTCACGCGCCTGCTCGGCTCGCAAACCCTCGATGCATCGTCCTGGCTGCGGCGGCTCCCCGTAGCGCCGGCGAGCGCTGCGCAGCTGCTCGCGGCGACGATCCTCCAAAGCGACGTCGCGCCGGCATCGTTGAACGAGCTCCAAAGCTATCTCAGCGGTACCGGCTCCGCGGCGCTCGCGTCGCTCTCGGGTGAGAACTACGACGAGCGGATCTCCGGCGCCGTCTACCTCGCAATGGCTACGCCCGCCTATCAGTTGAACTAAATGAAACGAAAAAACTTCTTCCTTGGAGCAGCTTCGGGTCTCGCGGTGGTCGCGACCCGCGAGCACGTGTTCGCGCGTGCACTCTCGCAGGCGCCGCTGCCGGGGCTGCCCGGCAGCGACAAGCGCTGCTTGGTCTTGATCAATCTCTTTGGCGGAAATGACGGCCTCAACTGCATCGTGCCGCATGGCGACGATCGTTACTACCGGCTCCGTCCCGGGCTCGCGATCGACCGTAAGGAAGTCTTGGCAATCGATGCCCGCGTCGGGCTCAATCCGGGGATGCGTTCGTTAAAGTCGCTGTACGACCGCCGAATGGTCGCCATCGTTCAAGGCGTCGGTTATCCCAATCCCGATCATTCGCACTTCCGCTCGACCGAGATTTGGCAGACCGCCGCGCCGGATCGTTACGAGCATACCGGCTGGCTCGGCCGTTACTTCGATGATGCTGCTCCAGCGAGTCCGAGCGGCGCGACGCGGGGGGACAATCTCTTCAAAGGCGTTGCCATCTCGCGGGTCTTGCCGGAGGCGCTCGTTTCGTCGCGCACCGACATTCCGGCCATACCTGGCCTGGGTTCCTATTCGATGATGGCGGATCGCAACGCGGCCGCGCGCGATGCATTCTCACGGCAAGCTCACGACAACGCGCTGCCGTTCGCCTCACCCTATCTCGCGCACGTTATGGCGATCGAGGGCGATGCGCAGCGCAGCTCCGAAGAGCTGCCGAGGCTCGTTGCGGGGTACGTGCCCAAAGCCGCCTATCCATCAACCGGAATCGGACGCAGTTTGGCGTTGGCTGCGCAAATTGCCGGCAGCAACCTCGGCACGCGAGTGATCTACGTCGAGCACGGCTCGTTCGACACGCACGCCAGCCAGCGACAGACGCAGGACCGGCTTTTGGCGCAGTTCTCCGATGCGATCGCAGCGTTCTACGCCGATCTCGCAGCGCACGGCAACGACCGCAACGTCCTCACGCTGACCTTCAGCGAGTTTGGCCGCCGTATCGAAGAGAACGGCAACCGCGGGACCGATCACGGCGAAGCGTCGCCGCTCTTCTTGATCGGCGGCGGCGTACGCGGCGGATTGTACGGGACCATGCCCGATCTCGGCGCTACCAATATGGGCAACGTTCGCTTCAGCGTCGATTTTCGCAGCGTCTACGCCACCGTGCTGGAGCGATGGCTCGGACGGCCGTCCGCAACGGTCCTCAACGGCGAGTTCGTCAAGCTTCCGGTTCTCGCGTAGCCTCGTGCCGCGCTCGATTCTCTTTCTCGGCAGCGGTGGCGCGCGGTTTGTGGTCGCGCGTCAGCTGCGAGCGTCGGGCGGAATGTGGATGCGATTCGGCGAGACGCAGATCCACGTCGATCCCGGCCCCGGCGCGCTGGTGCGTGCGCTCTCGCACGTGCCGCCCTGCAACCCGCGCGAGCTCGAGGCGATCGTGCTGTCGCACAAACATCTTGATCACTCCGGCGACGTCAACGTGTTGATCGAAGCCATGACCTCGGGCGGATTTCGCCGGCGCGGCGCAGTGCTCGCGCCGTCCGACGCATTCGACGACGAGCCCGTCGTGTTGCCGTACGCGCGCGCGTTCGTCGAACGCATCGAGCGTCTGGAAGCGAGCAGCGGGCCATATCGGATCGGTGAGGTGGACCTCTACACGTCGGTGCTGCACCGCCACGCGGTGCAAACGCACGGCTTGATTTTCGTGCACGGCGACGTGCGCGTCGCATATTTACCGTGCGGGCGGTACTTCGATGGCCTCGCCGCCGATTACGCACGTCATCGTCCCGACGTCCTCGTGGTCAACGTGTTGCGCTTCCGAGACGAGATGAACGTCGATCACTTCACGTGGAGCGACGCGCGACGCGTGGTTGCGGAGGTGCGCCCGAAGGTTGCCGTCTTCCAGCACTTCGGAACGAAGATGCTCGAAGCCGATCCGCCTCGGCTCGCTACGTCACTGGAGGACGAGCTTGGGTTACGCGCGATTGCGGTGCACGACGGATTGACACTGGATATCGAGACCGAGATCGCCGCCGCCGGCGGCTACGACGCGTTGGTCTAAGAGGCTTTCGCCGGGCCCGGCGGGCGCCCCGGACGAGCCGAGGGCCGCGGCTGGACCGCCGGTCCGGCCGGGCGCGTCGGAAGCTGTGCGCTGCCGCTGAGCTCTTGGCGCACGTGAGGATGTTCGTTCATCGAACCGCTGTAGAGATAAACCGAGCCGTTCTTGGACGTTGCCGTAACGACCGGTCCGCCAGTGCCGACCGTTGCCTGCTTCGTCGCCGGATCGCCGCGCACTTGAGCGTCGTCGCGGAAGCTCGATTCGACGTGACCGGTGCCGCTGTGCGCGCCGATCTGCGCGTTGCCGCGGACGCCGAGCGCGACGTTGCCGTGCTCGGATTCAAACCGCGCCAACCCGGGCTGAAAATCACCGTTGTCGTACACGATCGAACCGTACGTGCTGTTCGCCTGAATTTGATGGGACGTGCAGCCGCGGAAGAGCATATCGCCGGTTGCCGTGCGTGCGCGCAAGCGATCGAACGTTGAGTCGGTCGCGACGATTCTTCCGCGCAGCGATTCGACGTAGGCCGTCCCGCCGACACGATTGAGCGCGACCTCCGCACCCCGTACGTGCGCGATGAAGACCCCGTGGTAATCGTTGATCACCAAATGGCCGGCGCGCAGATGCGCGATCACCATCGCCGTTCCTCGCGGAATCATGATCGTCATCCGTCCGTTTCCGCGTGCCACGATCGCATCGTGCGGCGCACTCGACATGTCGGGCAACACGAATGACTCGGCGTTGAGCGTCACGATGCCGTGGTCGGTTTGGATGCTGTGCGACGGCATCTGAAACTGCTTGGGGATACGCGGATCGACTTGGTCGGGGGTCAGATGGCGGACGTCCGTGGGCTGCTCGGAGGCGATGAGCACCTGGGGCCGATCCCAAGTCTGAATCGTGACCTGGCCGCGTCCGCCGTTGACGTTGATGACCGGCGACGGGCCAACGTCGAACTCTTCGTCGGCCCGCGCGGGGGCCGCGAAACTGAGACAACAGAGCGAGGCGACGAGCGTCACGAGCGCTCCCCGCCACCATCCTCGGCGCACGGCTCCATTGTAGCCGGGCCCGCTCAAGCCCATCATGAGAGATCGGTGAACGGAAGCTTTATGCCAGGTAAGACCACCCGGAAGAGCGCCCCGCCGCCGGCGGCCTTCCCGGCGGTTACCTCGCCGCCATGAACCCGGGCGATGGAACGGACGATCGCCAGCCCGAGCCCGGTTCCGGGCACGATCCGCGACCGTGCCTTATCGGTACGGTAAAACCGCTCGAAAAGCTGGGCACGCTCGCCTTCGCCGATACCCGGGCCGGTGTCGGCAACTTCAACCCAGGCCTGGCCGGGCGCTTCGCCGACCCTGACGTCCACGTGCCCGCGCTCGGTGAACTTGATAGCGTTGTCGATCAGGTTGCCGATCATCTGGCGCATGAGCGAGGCATCGCCGGAGACGATCGGCGTGCCGGCGTGTTCGAATGTGAGCTCGATTTGCTTTTCGGCTGCGCGCGGCATCGCGTTGTTCGCGACTTC
>DASXGO010000146.1:0-7369 GCA_036489055.1 Candidatus Cybelea sp.
GGCGGACGGCACGTTCTTCAAACAGTTCGCGACAGTCAATTTGCGGACGCACGCCCCGGTGGTCGCAATCGTCGCACAAGGGCTCGTCGCGCTGGTCATCTCGTTCTTGCCCTACGAGCGCATCCTGAACTACGTAACCTGCATAGACTATATCTTCTTCGGTTTCTCGGCCATCGCGTTGATTGTCTTTCGCAACCGGGACGCACGCGATCCCTCGGCCCCGGCGCCGGTCTTTCGCATGCCGGGACATCCGGTCACGACGCTCATCTTTCTCGCGGTCGCGTGGGGCGTCGTCGCGGACGTCATGATCACGTCGCGCGAGACCATTATCGGGATTGCGATTCTGCTCTCGGGGCTGCCGGTATACTGGTTCTTTGCGCGCCGTTCGTCGTCAATGCGAACTTCGCGCTTCGAGGTCCTCGAGCAGCCGCGGCAGTAGTTCCGCCGCCGTCCCGCGCAACGCGCAGTCGATCCGATCGCTGATCGCGGTGGGCTCCGGATTGACCTCTGCGACGAAGGCGCGCTCGTTATAGTGCGTCGCGAGCGCTGCGGCCGGGTAAACGACCGCGCTCGTACCGACGACGAGTATCACGTCGGCGCGCGCGGCTGCGGCCTGCGCCGCGCGCCAGACCCCGGCCGGAAGCGGCTCGCCGAACCAGACGATGTCGGGACGAAATCTGCCGCCGCACCCGTGATCGATCTCGCCGAGCGGCAGACCCGTCGATTCGAAAGCTCGGCGAGCGCCGCAGCGCGTGCAACGCGCCTCACGCAAGTTGCCGTGGAGCTCGAGTGCGTTCGACGACCCGGCGCGCAAATGGAGCGAGTCGACGTTTTGCGTTGCAAGCGTGAAGTCGTCGACGATGCGTTCCAGGCGCGCGAGCGCATAGTGGCCGGCGTTCGGCTCGGCGCCGGCGTGGGCGGCCTTGCGTTCGTTGTACCAGGTCCATACGAGGACGGGATCGCTCGCGAAGCCCTCCGGCGACGCGAGCTCTTCCACACGATGGGTGCGCCAGAGTCCCTTGACGCCGCGAAACGTCGGCAAGCCGCTCTCGGAGGAGATGCCCGAGCCCGTCAGGACGAAGACCGACCGGGCGGCGCGCAGCGCTGCGACGAGCCGCTCCATCCTTGGTCTTTCGGCTACCGCGCCGGCGTCACTCGGGCCTGGAGCTGCTCACGTCGCCATCAGCTCCTGCCACTGCTCGCGTCCCATGCGCAACTGCTCTTCGTCGAGCTGCGCGAGCGGCGTTCGACTCAAACCCTCGCGTTCGCAAAGATCTTGCTGTTTCGTATCGACGTAGAGAAGCCCGGTGACGAATTCGCCCCGCGTGCCAGAGTCGTGAATGGTCCGCAGCGCGTCGATCACGTTGGTGGGGTCGTAATCCAGATCGAGCTTGCGAAGCACCACGTGCGAGCCGTCTTCGAGCTCGACGTCGCGCACCGTGCCGGGCTCGTAATCGACCAAGACCTCGCGACCACCCGCAATGTAGTCGGCGGTGTGCAAAACGACATCGTGCTCTTTCACGTAGGCATAACTCTTCGTGGAGCCCTCGTGATCGTTGAACGTCACGCACGGACTGATCACATCGAGGATCGCCGTCCCTCGATGCGAGAACGCCGCCTGCAAGAGCGGCACGAGCTGCTTTCCGTCGCCCGAGAACGAGCGTGCGACGAACGTAGCGCCGAGCTCGATCGCCAGTCCGCAGATGTCGATGGTCGCGTACTCGTTGACCTTGCCGCCCTTCTGTGTCGAGCCGACGTCCGCGGTCGCGGAGAACTGTCCTTTTGTGAGACCGTAGCAGCCGTTGTTTTCCACGATGTACGTGCAATCGACGTTCCGGCGGATCATGTGGCAATACTGTCCGAGCCCGATGCTGGCCGTGTCGCCGTCACCGCTGATGCCCAGGACGAGCAAATCCCGATTGGCGAGCTTCGCTCCCGTCGCGGCCGACGGCATGCGGCCGTGCAGCCCGTTGAAACCGTGTGCCTGCTCGACGAAATACGCCGGCGTCTTGGACGAACAGCCGATGCCGCTCATCTTTGCGAGCTTGTGCGGCTCGACGCCGTACTCGAAAAGCGCCTTGATCAAGTGGTTCGTGATCGAGTTGTGACCGCATCCGGCGCAGAGCGTCGTCGGAAGCCCCTTGTAGACCTCGCGCGCCAAGCCGATAATGTTGAGATTGGCCGTCACTATAATTTCCTTTTTAATCCGCAGCGGAGTCGAATGGTCACTCTGCGACGACCGCCGGCCGCCGCTCTTCCTCGAGCAGCGGATCGATGATGCTGCGTGCGTCGATCGGGACGCCGTTGTAGTGCCGTATGGACTCTAAACGTCCAATCAGATGCGTGGGGAGCTCCGTACGCAAGATACCGTAGAGCTGCCCGTCCCGATTCTGTTCGACGACGTAGACCCGATCGTGACGCCTGACGAACGTCGCGACTTCGGGCGATAGCGGCAGAGCGCGCAGCCGCATGTAATTGAATTCGATACCAGCCTCGCGCAAATAGTCGCGCGCTTCGACCACGGCGTGGTGCGTCGTCCCATAGGCAAGGATCGCGATCTTGCAGCTTTTCTTCTCTTCGACGACCGGCTGCGGGACCGCGGAACGCGCCGTATCGTGCTTGCGAACGAGACGGTCGAGGTTTCGCTGCCACACTTCAGGCATCTCGGAATAGCGGGCCTCTTCGTCGTGCCCCGTACCACGCGTGAAGAATCCGGCGTGCGGGTGCTTCGTGCCGGGAAGCGTGCGGTACGCGATGCCGTCCTTATCCACGTCGCGGTAGCGTCCCCAACCCTTCACCGAGCTAAGATCGTCCGCGCCGAGCACTTTGCCGCGGTCGAACGGCTTCTCCGGATAACGCAGCGCCGGCGTCAGCCACGCGTTCATCCCGAGATCGAGATCGCTCAGCACAAACACCGGCGTTTGAAAGCGTTCTGCCAAATCGAACGACTCCATTGCGAACTCGTACGCTTCGGTCACCGTTGCCGGTAGCAGGATGAGGTGCTTCGTGTCGCCGTGCGAGAGCGTATACGCAAATGAAACGTCGGCTTGCATCGTGCGCGTCGGCAGTCCGGTGGACGGTCCTGCGCGCTGAACGTCGAAGATGACCCCCGGGACTTCGGCGAAGTAGCCGTACCCGGCGTATTCGGCCATCAGCGAGATGCCCGGGCCCGAGGTCGAGGTCATCGCGCGCGCACCGGCCCAGCCCGCTCCAAAGACGATTCCCGCGGCTGCAAGTTCGTCTTCGGCTTGCACGATCGCGACGTTACGCTCGCCGGTCTCGCCATCGACGCGATAGCGGTCGCAATATTGAATGAAGTACTCGCAAAGTGACGACGAGGGCGTGATCGGATACCATGCCGCGACGGTGCAGCCGCCCATCAGACAGCCGAGCGCTGCCGCACGGTTGCCTTCCATGAACATCAGGCCGTCCGTCTTGCCGCTCATCGGAATCAATCGGAACGGATCGTGTTTCTCGAGATGCTCGCGCGCGTATTCCAGACCCACGTTCACCGCCGAAAGATTGAGCTCCACCGCGGCCGCTTTGCTGCGGAACTGTGCGCGTAAGCTCTCTTCGATCGTGTTCAGCGGAATATCCAGCAGGTGCCCGAGCACGCCGACGTAGATCATGTTCATCAAGTACTTGCGAAGATCGCCCTTATCGGCAAACTGCTCTTTCGCCAGCTTCGTGAACGGAACGGGGTAGTAGCTGAGATCTTCGCGGAAGGTATCGCCTTTGCACGGATAGGCCTCTTCGTGGATGACGGCGCCGCCGGATTTGACGCCGGCGACGTCTTGTTGCCACGTGGTGGCATTCAGCGCGACGAGGACGTCGAAGTCGCGCGCGCGACATTGATAGCCGAGCGCCGTCACGCGCACGTCGAACCACGTCGGCAGACCTTCGATGTTTGAAGGAAAGACGTTTTTCGGCGCAACGGGGATACCGAGCCGCGCGACGGCATTTGTCAGCACGAGGTTGGAAGACTGGCTTCCCGAGCCGTTGACCGTCGCCACGCGAATCGTGAAATCGTTTACGGCACGCGCGGGCATGGAGGCTGCGTTATTCGCCTTCGGGGATAGCGGACCTTTCCCGCGCCATGTCGGGGAGAAGGAGCGCGCGAGGCGCCGCGAAAGCAGGCGACGCGTGCTGCCCGCTGCTCACATCATCCTTCACGTCGGTTTTTGCAACGCGATCTTGCGCGCCGCGCCGCAGACGACGATTGCGCTGCGCGTCCGTGTGAGCGATCGGATCGGCCGTCCGGAGGTCGGGCGCGTTTATCGGATCGAGCGCGGCGACGGCGTAGAAGCGGTCGTCGAATTCGACAGCGCCTTCGGCATCCACGCGCTGCAGGTCGATGCGCCGAAGTACGGCTGTTCGGCATCCGATTATCTCTTTGTCATCGCGGGTCAGGGTCGCAGCGTCCCGGTGAAGCTGAACGATGCGCCGGCGCCCGAGCCCCGCAGACCGATGCTGCTTTCGGGGACGGCGCCGCAAGCGTTTCTCTACGTGCAGCCGGCGTTCGTGGTCTTCGATAAGAACCAGGTGGCGTGCAATAAGCCGCTCGGTCAGCCATTGCCGATGGATGCCGTCGTCGAGAACGATCAAGATTCGTACTACGTGGAACTCTACCCCGACCCCTCGGCAGCCTACGGTTCCCAGCAGCTTGCATTGCGGCTGCGCACGCCGACCCATCAATACCACTACATCCGTATTCCGATCACATTCCCCGTCGCGTGGGGCGGCTGGCCGGTCAGCGTGACACTCAACGTCACCGAAGATATGGTCGACGGATTGGCCACCGAACCCACCGACACGCTCCTCTGTCCGAAAATGTGGAGAACCTCAGCCGGCTAACAACAGAGCCCGGCATTTCTACCGCCCTTCGACTCCGCGCCCTTCGACTCGCTGCATTCGCTCAGGGCGCTTCGCTCAGGATGACAAAAAAGGAAAGAGGCGCGTATGCCCGCGCCTCTCGTTTTATGTATCGCGCTGGGCGCGAACTACATCATGTCGTAGCCGCCCATGCCGCCGCCGGGAGCACCGACGGCTTCCTTCTTCGGCTCGGGCTTGTCGGCGATGAGCGTTTCGGTGGTGAGGATCAACGATCCGATCGACGCGGCGTTTTGAAGCGCCGCACGCGTGACCTTGAGCGGCTCGACGATACCGGCTTTGAACATATCGACGATCTCGCCGGACATCGCGTCGAAGCCGAACGGCTTGTCCTTGGCTTTCACGGCGTTGACCTGCACCGAGCCTTCGAAGCCCGCGTTGTTCGCGATTTGACGCGCCGGCTCTTCGAGCGCCTTGCGCACGATGTTGACGCCGATCTTTTCGTCGGCCCATACCGGAGCGTGCCCGTTCGCCTTGGGCGGCTCGTACTTGTCGATGGCCTTGATCGCGTGCAACAGCGAAGCGCCGCCGCCCGGAATCATGCCCTCTTGGACCGCCGCTCGCGTTGCCGAGAGCGCGTCCTCGATGCGATGCTTCTTCTCTTTGAGCTCCGTCTCGGTCGCGGCGCCGACTTGGATAACCGCAACACCGCCGGAGAGTTTGGCTAGCCGCTCCTGCAGCTTCTCGCGATCGAAGTCGGAATCGGTCTCTTCGATCTGCTTTTTGATCATCTCGATGCGGCCCTTGATCGCATCTTGCTTACCCGCACCGTCGACGATCGTGGTCTCTTCCTTCGTAACTTTAACGCGCTTGGCGCGGCCGAGCTGATCGGGCGTCACCTTATCAAGCTTGAGGCCGAGTTCTTCCGAGATGACCGTCGCGCCGGTAAGCGTGGCGATGTCCTTGAGCATCTCCTTGCGGCGGTCGCCGAAGCCCGGCGCCTTAACTGCAACGGAGGTGAACGTGCCGCGCAGCTTGTTGACGACGAGCGTCGCGAGCGCTTCGCCCTCGACGTCCTCGGCGATGATCAGCAGCGGCTTCTGAACCTGCACCACCTTCTCGAGCAACGGCAGGATGTCGGCGATTGCCGAGATCTT
Source organism: Candidatus Cybelea sp. (assembly GCA_036489055.1). Taxonomy (GTDB): domain Bacteria; phylum Vulcanimicrobiota; class Vulcanimicrobiia; order Vulcanimicrobiales; family Vulcanimicrobiaceae; genus Cybelea. Next base: position 5,988 of record DASXGO010000146.1, read on the forward strand.
CCGTTCGGTCACGAGGATGTACGGGTCGTCGAGCGAGGCTTCCATGCGCTCGGAGTCGGTGACCATATACGGCGAGATGTAGCCCTTATCGAACTGCATACCGTCCTTGGTCTCGACCTCAGTTTTGATGGTGCGCGATTCCTCGACCGTGATCACGCCGTCCTTGCCGACCTTCTCCATTGCGTCGGCGATGAACTCGCCGATCTCCGGATCGTTGGCCGAGATCGACGCGACCTGGGCGATCTTCTCTTTGGTGTCGACCTTCTCGGCATACTTTTCCATTTGGCCGACGGCGATTTCCACGGCCTTATCGATGCCGTGCTTGATGAGCAGCGGGTTGCTGCCCGCGGTGACGTTGCGCAGACCTTCGCGGATGATCGCCTGCGCGAGCACCGTAGCCGTGGTCGTGCCGTCGCCCGCGATGTCGTTGGTCTTCGAGGCGACTTCTTTGACGAGCTGCGCGCCCATGTTCTCGAAAACATCGGGCAGCTCGATCTCCTTGGCAATGGTCACGCCGTCGTTGGTGATCGTCGGCGAGCCGAACTTCTTGTCGAGCACGACGTTGCGGCCCTTCGGGCCCAGCGTTACCTTGACGGCATCCGCCAGCGTGTTGGCGCCGCGCTCGAGCGCGCGACGCGCGCTTTCATCGAATACGAGTTGCTTTGCAGCCATGTTAAAACCTTGACTCCTTAAACGCCGGCCGGCACTTTGTCGACGATGGCGAGAATGTCTTTTTCGGGGATGATGAGGTACTCGGTGCCGTCGATCTTGACTTCGCTGCCCGAATACTTGCGGTAGAGCACGCGGTTGCCGACCTTAACGTGCATCTCGACCACGTTACCCTTCTCGGTAATTCGGCCCGGCCCGACGGCCCGAATGACGCCCTCCTGGGGCTTCTCCTTGGCGGTATCCGGAAGGAATACGCCGCCGCTCGATTTGTCTTCTTGCTCTACGTGTTCGACAACGACGTTGTCGAACAGGGGCTTGAGATTCACGTGAAAACCTCCACTTGCTTGCCTTGCTTTATAACGATTAGCACTCTTGGCGCAAGAGCGCTAGCCGTGCCATACTAGCAGACTCTCGGCGCGAGTGCAAGGACCCTTTCCGGGCCTCTGAGGGGACCTGGGCCCCTAGAGCACGAGCTGTCGCGGCCCAGCGAAGAGCCAGTAGGCTTGGGCCAGGGCGACGGCCGCGAAGAAGATCACGACCCACGGCGGCTTGACCCAGCAGCGCCAGCTTCGAACTCCCGAAGCATAGGCCGCCACGTAGAGCACGACGGCGGCCGTCGAAAGAACTAAGACCGCGTACTTTCCGAAGAGCAGCGCCAGAAAGGCCGCCTTGCAAACGGTAAACGCGTAGCCCTCAAGCTCGCTGCCACGTTG
>DASXGO010000476.1:0-2341 GCA_036489055.1 Candidatus Cybelea sp.
TCGCGGGTGATCAACGCCTCGTCGGCCTGCATCTACGGACAAGCCCACAATCCCCCGAGCGACGAAGATGCCGCACCGCACAATCCCAACTGGTCCTACGGTGCGAGCAAGCTTGCCGCGGAGAAATACGCGCAGATTTTCGCCAACGACTACGGCTTAGCGGTGCATTCGCTGCGTTACGGCATCACCTACGGTCCGCGAGAGTGGTACGGCCGCGTGCTGACGATCTTTCTCAAGCGGCTCTCCGAAGGAAAGCCTCCCGTCGTCTTCGGCGCCGGCGACCAGATCCGCGACTTCGTCTACGTCGACGACGTCGTGCGCATCCATCGCGCCTGCATCGAGAGCGGATTGCCTGGAGCGCAATCGTTCAACGGCGGGACCGGAATCGCCACGACCGTAGCGCAGCTCGCAAAACTTGCGTGCGAAATCTCCGGCACGGACCTAGCGCCGATCACCGAAAACGTCGCGCCCGGCGAGCGCTCGGAGATCGTCGACGGCCGCATGCGCCTGCCGTCGGAACTCAACGTGATGCAGCTGTCGTCCGCGAAGGTCGAGCGAACGTTCGGACTCACGCCGCAAGTTTCTCTACGCGAGGGGTTGAAGCGCGAATGGGATTGGCTCCGCGAGAATCCCCGTCGCTGGACGACGATGAGCTACTGAACACTCACATTTGCAGCGCGCGGCGTCAGTGATGACACGGCGAAACTACAGCGCGGTTCCGATCCGTATGAGGCCGGTTGAGTCTTCGAAGACTTCGCTCCAGTAGCGCATCATCGTGAGATCCGCTTCGTGTTTGCCGATGAGGTCGGGGATCGGATTGCCTTCGACCATGTCGATCAGCAGTGAGGCGAAGTTGATGCCCGCTGCGGTCGTCAGCGCGAGCGTTCCGGAGAAGCGCGGGTTCATCTCGATGATCGAGAAGCTCCCGTCGGCGCGCAGCATGCCTTGGACGTTGGCGGGGCCTTGCAGACCGGTGCGTTCGACGACGTCGCGGACGATTCGTTCGATCAGCGGATGGTGGTAGGTCCGTCCTTTCACCGAGACGCCGGCTTTGATCGCGATGCGTTCGCGTGGAACCGCCGCGACGACGCGTCCGGGCGACGCGGCGAAACAGTCGACGGTGAATTCCGCGCCGTCGACGGCTTCCTGGACGATGAGATCGCTTCGGCCGCGGGCGGTTTCGTGCAGCGAATGGGCGCTCTCGATGCGCGCCGTCCCGACCGAACCCGAGCCGCGCTGAGGCTTTAGGTAGACGGGAAAGCGCTCGATCTCAATATCGGGCGCGTACGGGCGCGTTAATGGCCCCGGCGCGCCGATTTCGTCGAGGAATCGTGCGAACTCAAGCTTGTCGCCCGTTTTGGTGAAGATTTCGCGAGGCGGCACCATCACGCGGCAGCCGATCGATTCGAATCGCTCGCGTGCCGCGTCGAGCGGAAGAAATTCGCTCTCGACGATAAGCGGAACGAAGCAGCCGATCTGCAACCGGCGCGCGGCCTCCAGGCACGCTTGCGCGAAAGCGGGGTCGGCGGCGCGTGGCAGCAGCACGAACTCGTCGACGAAGGCCTTGGTCGCACAGCGCGGATCCATGTCGCCTGCGGCGATGAAGGCCGCTCGTCCGTCGTCGCGCAGCGCCTTGATGAGCGACTGCGCGGTTACGGTGCCGCCAGCGGTGATCATCACCCGCCTGGCGTTAGATGGCATCGTGCGGCGTCCAGTGACGTCTTAGATCGCGGCCTTGAAGCGTCCCGAGATGATGAAAGATGTAGAACTGACCGTCGGGTCCGACGTAAATCGTGTCGTGCGTCATCGGGTCGATACCGTAGAACACTACCGCTTTACTGCGCTGATCGTAGACCGCGCGCCAGTGATAACCTTTGGGCAGGTTGTTATAATCGTAATGCGCCTTAGAGCCGCAGGCCGCGAGCGAGAGGGCGACGCTACCGAACAGCGCCTTTCGTACGAGCGAGCGCAGAGCCGTCAGTACGATCGAACGTTCTGCAACCCCGCCGCTTTGAAAGCGGCAGCAACTTTCGGTGCGTCGGCACCCGGATCGGGGTAGAGGACGACGACACGGCCTTCGGCGAGTGCATCGTCAAAGTTGTCGACTTCGTCGTCAGGGATCGGAAACACGCTGAGATAATGCTCCGTCGTGCCGCCGTGGTGCACGAAGATTTCCGACCACTGGTCCGGACCGCCGAGCCCGGGAACCGCCGTCCCGCCCCCATCGGGCAGAACGCCGGTCCATCGTGTCCCCTCAGCAGATTCCTCGTCGGTCTCGGTGACGACGTCGACGAAGTGCAGCGAAGAGGGCTCCTCGGTGCTATTCCCGTCGACTGCGAGG
>DASXGO010000329.1:0-8604 GCA_036489055.1 Candidatus Cybelea sp.
GAGGCGGGTCGGTTGCGGATGGGGCGATGGACTTGCCGCGGCCCGCGCCAGGTGAGGTGCTGAGACTGCGACAAGAACCGCGGCCGCCGCGGCGACCCGAATTTTCATTGCCTTCACGGCGTCAATTTCGCGACAGCACGGCAAACGGATGACCGCACGACCCGCACGCGACGACGACTTGAAAATGGCTTTTCTCGCGCACGCCACGCGCATCGTTCGCGCCGTCCTCGTACCCGCAGAAACGGCAATGGGTTGATGTGGGTCGTTCCCCTGCGGCCTGTTCGTCCACGGCACTGCCCTTACGCGGGCTTCGCAGTTGGACCTGCCGAAGCAGCGCCACCGATGCAGGCCGCTCGTTTACTTCGATTGGTGAAAACGCTCGCTGCGGGATTGGCGATCGTTGCGGTCAGCGTTGCGCCCGCCGCTGCCGAGCGACAAATCGTAGACCTGCATCGGTTGGACGCGAACTTTCAACTCTTCGCCGTCGATTCGAGCGTACCGTGGAGACCCGCAACGGTTCGCCTGGACACCTACTCAAGCGCTCCCGTCGCCTTTACCGTCTTTGCAGTCGATCCCACAGACGTACTGACGGCCGGCGCAAACGTCAGCCCGCGCGCCGTTCCGACAGCCGGCCGGCACCCGTTGGCGTCGTTCAACTTCGCGCCGCCCGGCGGTTATCAATTTCAATCGAACGTCGTCACGCTTCCGCTCGGGTCGCGCGAAGGCTTCTTCGTCGTCGAGGCGCGGCGCGGCAACGTCGGCGAACAAGTTTGGATCAATCGCTCGCGTGCCGGCCTCATTGCAAAAGAGACGCCGAACGGATTGCTGCTTTACGGCGCAGACCTCGGAACCGGCTTGCCGCTGGCACGGATGCGCGTGCAGCTCGTCGTCAACAGAAACTTCGTCAACACGTCGACTGACGGCGAAGGCATCGTGCGCTGGAACCGCTCGCCGCGGCCGATCTTCGCGCTCGCGCAGTGGGGATCGAGCTATGCGTTCGTGAGTCCGCTTCCGCAGCCGCCGCTGCCCTCAACGATCGTCGGCGTCCGAACCGATTCCGCCGTCGTGCACGCCGGCGACGTGCTGCACGTCGCGGGATTCGCGCGGTCGCGATCGCGCGGCGTGTTGCGCCCAACCGCGGGAAGCGTAACGGTATCGCTGCACAACGGCCCGAGCGCGATCGCCGAGCACCCTGCTGCGCTCGATGCGGCCGGCGCGTTCGAGACGTCGTTCGAACTTCCCGGAAATGCGGTGGCGGGCGAATATACGGTCCTGGCGCAGACCGCGGGCGGCGTCGGCGGCGCAACGGTTGACGTCGAGGCAAATGCCGGCGGCGTCTCGCTCGACGTCGCCGCGGCCTGCGGCGGGACTTGCGATCCGCGCCAAGACATACCATTGCTGGTGCACTCGTCGCGCGGCGACACCCTCGTACGGGTTACCGTGGTGCGATCGCCGCACATCTACGTCGCCGATGCGCCGGAGACGCTGACATGGGAGGCGGCGCAGTGGTTCGATACGACTGTTCGCACCGGAGACTCGGGGAACGTGACGATCGCGATTCCGCACCCGAACGATACGCTCGCCTCGACGTACGGCGTGCGCGTCGAGGCAAACGGCGCGACAGCCGATACTCGCATCAGCGTACCGACGGCGCAAGCGGCAATTCGCCTGAGCGTCGATCGCAGCGAGCAGAGTTTGGGGACGCCGCTATTCTTCGACGTCTACGCCGCAGAACTCGACGGAAAGCCGCTGGGCGGCGCTACCGTGTACGTGCAGCTCGCTCACGGCGTTGCGGCGGCGCAGCAACGCTTGACGCTCGATTCCGACGGCCACGCACGCGGAAGTTTCAGCTCACCGGAGCTCGGTGCGAATTTTCTCTCGGCTTGGGTCGATCACGGCGGCCGAGCGACGGACGCAGCAGAAGTGCGTGTTGAGCCGCAAGCCGCGGCGCCGGCGACCGACGGCGCGAGCGCGAATGTCCGCATCGACCTCGACCGGGAGAGCTATCGGCCGGGCGATGCGATTACCGTCACCGCCTCGGCGCCGGGCTCTCAAGGGAACGCATTGATTACCTTCGAGAGTGCGCTTGGCGTCGAACCGCACGTCGCAGGCGTCTCGGGCGGGCGCGCCGGCGCGCGCCTTCATGCAGTCGACGCAGCCGGCGATTTGCGCGTCGGCGCCGCGTTCGTCCGTAACGGTACGCTGGAGTGGAATACCGTTCCGATCGCGCTTGTTGCAGCCGGACGTCCGCGCCTCGATCGGTTGGAGGTCGGCGACGCGCAGTTCGCACCGGGCCAAGCGGCCCACGTTGCGTTCGCCGGCGATTCGTTTCATAGCGGAACGTTCGTGATCCGCATCAGCCGGGGATCGCCCTCGGGAAGCGCTCGCTTTGGTTCGGCGCCCGCGTTGCTCGCGATCGGCGTCACGACGACGCAGAACAGCGCGCCTGAAAGCGTGGCGTGGCATCCTTGGGTGAACGCGAGCGGCGAGCACGCGCAGATTCTTGGCTTCGTTCGACGCTCGCAGCCCCCACCGGAGCTTTCGGTCGCGCAAGCCGAAACGCAAGCGGTCGCCTGGGACGTCATACGATCGCAAGGCAACGCGCTCGCGGTCGAGCTGCCGTCGCGCAGCGGCAGCTACGAGTTGTCGGTTCTCGGTATCGCCGACGACGGCAGCGTGACCGCCGCGTCGTCGACGATCACGGTGCGATAAAGGATCGATCGTGGCGTTGATGCTCCTCGACACATACGGCCTCGTCTATCGGGCGTTCTTCGCGCTGCCCGGGCTAACGACGAGCAAAGGCGTGCCGATCAACGCGGTCTACGGCTTCACGATGATGCTCAACAAGCTGATCGCCGACGAGAAGCCGACGCACGTGCTCGCCGCGTTCGATAAAGGCATGCCGTCGGAACGTCTCGCGCTGTACGGCGAGTACAAGGCGCAGCGACGCGTCATGCCGGACGAACTCCGGAGCCAGTTTGCGCTGGTTCGCCGCGTGCTCGAGACGTATCGTATACCGATCGTGGAAATCGAGGGACAAGAAGCGGATGACGTCATCGCGACGCTGGCGCGCCAGGCCGAGGAGTCCGGCGAACAAACCGTCGTTGTCACCGGCGATCTCGATCTCTTGCAGATCGTCGACGAGCGGACCACAGTTCTCACGACGCGCCGCGGAATCACCGAGCTCGGACGCTACGATCCGGCCGCGGTGCGCGAACGGTTCGGTCTCGCACCCGAACAACTTCCCGATTATCGCGGCCTGAAGGGAGATCCCTCGGATAATCTTCCCGGCATTCCGGGAGTCGGGGAAAAAACTGCGAGCAAATTGCTGCAAGCCGCCGGATCGCTCGATGCGCTCGTCGCCGATCCTTCGCTCGCGGGCAATCCCAAGCTCGCGGCTCTGATCGAGCAGTACGGAGAACAGGCGTGCCTCTGCCGCACGGTTTCGGTGGTGCGGCGCGACCTTCCGATTGCAATCGACTGGGAGCAAAGCCGTTATGCAACGCCTCCCGATGCGGACCTCTACCCGCTTTACAGCGAACTCGAGTTCAAGACGCTGCTGGCGAAGCTGCAGGCGCCGCCGGACCTGCCGCTCTTCGACAAGGGCGAGCGGCTGAAGGGACGTTATCGCAGCTACGAAACCGCGGTCGATCCGCCGGAGTTTCTGCAGCTCGCCGACGAGCTGCGAGCGCTGCCGAACGGCGAACGCCTTACATTTGCGATGCGTGGCGATTCCGTCGCGGTAACCGCGCGCGCAGGAGAGGGCCTGAGCTTTCTGCGGAGCGCGCTCGCGGATAGCGCGGTACGGGACGCGCTGCAGAGCGTTTTTGAGCGTGCGGCGTCGATCGGCGCTTACGATTCCAAGCGGCTCTTACACGCGTTGCGTGAAGGCGGTGTTCGCAACGTGCGCTTCAGCGACGACGCGATGATAGGCGCCCATCTGCTCGATCCGTCACGCGGCTTTGCCGACGTCGAAGACGCGGCGGCACAATTCCTCGGGGTGCAGCTCCCGAGCGAGGCCGCGGCGCATGCCGACGCGGCGTTGCAACTCGTGGAGAAGGCTCGCGCGGAACTGAACGCTCGAGATCAGCTTCGGCTGTATGAGGAGCTCGAAGTGCCGCTTGCGCCGGTTTTGGCGAAGATGGAAGCGGCCGGCGTCACGATCGACGCTCGCGAGCTGCGTACCATCGGCGACGAGGTCGAAGCTGCTGCGACGCGGCTGCAGCAGCGAATCTTCGACTTCGCAGGCGAGACGTTCAACATCGGCTCGCCGCAGCAACTCGGAAAAGTTCTATTTGGTAAGCTCGGAATTCCGGGCGGAAAGAAGACGAAGACCGGCTGGGCCACCGGAGTGGAAGTGCTTGCGGGTCTCGCGCGCGAGTATCCGATCTGCGCACTCGTCTTAGAATGGCGGGAAGTGACGAAACTGAAGAACACGTACGTCGACGTCATCCCGCAGCTCGTCGATCCCCGCGACGGCCGCCTGCGCACGGAGTTCAATCAGACCGCGACCGCGACCGGGCGACTATCGTCAACCAATCCAAACTTGCAAAATATTCCGGTGCGCGGCGAGCTAGGCCGGCGCATCCGCCGCGCGTTCGTCGCGGGCGACGACAATCGCGTCCTGCTCGCAGCCGACTACAGCCAAATCGAGCTTCGTCTCATGGCGCATCTTTCGGGCGACCGAGCGCTGCGGTCGGCGTTTGAGGCCGGTGAGGATATCCACGACTTCACCGCGCGACAGATCTTCGCCGTACCATCCGGCGATCGAGTCGATCCGAATCAGCGCCGAATGGCGAAGAGCGTCAACTTCGGGCTCTTTTACGGAATGTCGGATTTCGGGCTCGCCCAACGTTTGGAGATTAGCCGTGCCGAAGCCAAGGAGATCACGACCGCCTATTTCGCGCGGTTCCCGGAGGTGCGCGCCTACATCGAACAGACGATCGCCGACGGCCGGCGCGACGGCTACGTTTCCACGATCTTGGGACGCCGGCGATATATGCCGGGTCTGGTTTCAGGAAACTACATGCTTCGCGCCGCCGCGGAGCGCGAGGCGACGAACGCTCCGCTGCAAGGCAGCGCCGCCGATCTCATGAAGCTGGCAATGGTGCGAATCGACCGGGCTCTCGCAGAGGCGCAGCTCGACGCGGTGATGCTCCTGCAAATTCACGACGAGCTGATCTTCGAGGTACGCCGTTCCGATCTGCCGGCAACCGGTAAGCTCGTGCGCGATCATATGGAGAATGCAATTACATTGTCGGTTCCGCTCGAAGTGACGCTCAAATCTGGACGCAATTGGTACGATGTCGAGGCATTCGACGCCGAGGCGCTAGAACGTGTATAAGACGTTGTTTGCCGCGATGCTGGCGTTGACGTTGCCGACCGTCGTCGTGCACGCGCCCAAAGCCGACCTTACGCTGGAAACGGCACGAACGGCTCCGCAGCGCGAGCACGGCTTGATGAATCGAACCGAACTCCCGCCGCACACCGGAATGATCTTCGTCTTTGAACGCGACGAGTTCGTGAGTTTTTGGATGAAGAACACGTTGTTGCCCTTAGATATGATCTTCATCGGCGCCGACGGAACCGTTCGCCGCGTTTACGCAAACGTGCCCGTGCTTCACCCCCAGCCGAGCGACTCGCAAATACCGCTCGAAGGCGCCCAAGCAAAGTACGTGATCGAATTGGCCGCGGGTGAGGCGTCGAAAGACGGAATCGTCAACGGCGTCAAGCTCGACCTTCGCGGCGTTCCTCCGCCTCAACCGTAAGGCGCAAGAATGCCCGAGCTTCCCGAGGTCGAGACGATCGTTCGCGGTCTGGCCGGCAAGATCGTCGGCCGGACGATCTCCGGCGGCGAAGTTCGGCTCGCGCGGATCGCGGTCGCACCGCCGGCCGTCGACTTTACCGCCGCAGTTACCGGGGAGCGGATCGTCGGCGTGCGCAGACGTGGGAAGTACGCGGTCATCGAGCTGGCCTCGGGATCGTCGATCGTGACGAGTCTCCGGATGACGGGCCGGCTCGTCGTCGCCCGCAGCGGCCAACCGGAGCTGCCGGGGACGCACGTCGTCCTTCATCTCAACAAGGGAGCGCGATTACGATTCTCCGACGTGCGGACGTTCGGCCGCATGCGGCTGGTCGGTTCGAATGAGGCGTGGGGTGGCGAGCTGGGCGTTGAGCCGCTCTCCTCATGCTTTACACCGGAAGCCTTTATCGGTATGCTGTCGGGGCGGACGACGCCGGTCAAGGCCCTTCTGCTCGATCAGCGGCGCATCGCAGGCATCGGCAATATCTATGCGTGCGAAGCGCTCTGGGAGGCTCGGATCCGTCCGAACCGCCCTAGTGGGAGATTATCGAAACCGGCGGCGCACCGTTTACGTCGCGCCATCGTCGAGGTTCTCGAGCGCGCCATCGAAATGCGCGGAACGAGCATCGACGACTACGTAGACGCCGACGGACTGCAGGGTGGTTTCCAAAACAGCCTCTCGGTCTACGGCAAACAGGGCCGGCCCTGTCCGCGCTGCGGCGCGAGCATCGTTCGGACCGTCCTCGCGCAGCGAGGCACGTGGTGGTGCCGTCGCTGCCAAAGATAAAATTACGAAAGTGGGAATTTCAAAATAACTACGACCGAAGTCGCTCCGACTCATTACGAAGAAGATCAACTAGCGCTCGAGCAGCGCCTCTACGAGGAATCGCTCAAAGTCCTCGACGAGGGACAAGTTCTTACCGGCACGATCGTTCAAAAAGATAAAGATGAAGTGCTGGTCGACGTCGGCGGCAAATCCGAAGGCGTCCTGCCGTTCCGCGAGCTTTCGCTCGCCGTCGATCCGAAATTGCTGCGCGTCGGCGATACGCTCGAAGTCATGGTGCATCGTATCGACGAGCTTGACGGAACGCTCTTTCTCTCCGAACGGCGCGCGCGAGCGCTGAAGACGTGGGAAAAAGTCATCGAAGCGCACGAACGCGACGAAGTGATCGAAGCTACCGTGACGCAGGTGGTTAAAGGCGGCGTTCTCGTCGATTTGGGCATGCGCGGATTCGTTCCGGCATCGCAAATCCGCCGGCAGCCGGTCGGAAATCTCGACGAGCTGGTCGGGCAGCACTTGCGGCTCAAAGTGATCGATCTCGACCACAAGCGCCATCGCGTCGTCTTATCGCAGCGATTGGTACTCGAAGAGGAGCTGCAAGCCAAGAAGCAAGAGCTGCTCGATACGTTGGAAGTCGGACAAATCCGCGAGGGCGTCGTCGTGCGGCTCGCGGACTTCGGAGCTTTCGTCGATCTGGGCGGTATCGACGGGCTCATTCACAATAGCGAGCTGGCGTACGCGCGGATCAAGCATCCGTCGGAAGTCGTCAAGATCGGCGACGTCGTGCAGGTCGAGATCATGAAATTCGACCCCGACGCCAAGAAAGTCAGCCTATCGCTCAAGCACGCGCTGCCGGACCCCTGGGATCAGTACGCGGACCGGTTATACGAGACCAACAAGCTCAAGGCGCAGATCGTCAAGGTCACTCCCAACTATCTGCTCGTCGAAGTCATCCCCGGCATCCTCGCGATGGTGCCCAAAGGCGAGTTCGACGCGTCGGCTCAATTCGTGGCGGGGCAAGAAGTCGAAGTGACGCTCTTGACGATCAACCACGCGACGCGCCGGATAACGGCCTCTATCCAGCACGTTGCCGACGTGCCGCCGGAAGAGATCGAGCAGTACGCGGCTGAGGAAGAGATCGGCGCCGACCAGGCCGCTCCGACTCCGACGGAGCCGCCGATCCCCGAGTAGTCGCGCCGTGCGCGTTGGCTTGACCGGCGGCATTGGAGCCGGAAAGAGTGCTGTGGCGGCAATTCTTGCCGCTCTCGGCGCCTTCATCGTCGACACCGACGCCATCGCGCGGGAAGTGGTAGCGCCCAACAGCGACGGTTTACGCGAAGTCGCGCGCGTTTGGCCGCAGGCTGTTCGCGGAGGCGCCCTCGACCGCGCTGCGCTCGCCGATATCGTCTTCTCCGATCCGAAGGCCCGCGAACGTCTCAATGGCTTACTTCACCCGCACATTCTCCGGGTTGCGCTCGAACGCGAAGCGCGGGCGAAGCCCGGCCAGCTCGTCGTGCACGTCGTTCCACTGCTCTTCGAGACCGGCTACGATCGGCTCGTCGACAAGTCGGTCCTCGTCATCGCGCCGCTCGAGCAGCGAATCGCGCGCATCGTGGCACGCGATAAATTAGACGAAGGCCGGGTTCGAGCCCGGATGGCCGCCCAAATGGAGCCGGAACGAGCGCGCGAAGCGGCCGACTTTGTTATTGAGAATGATGGAAACCTTAATCATCTCCGCGACCGCTCAGCAGCGTTGTACTCGGCGCTAAGCGAGACTCCAACTGCGATTTAAGAGCCGGCGAGCGAATTCTCAGGAAATCCTGAGTTTACCGAGCGCTTGTATGGGAATAGGGTATTGGTACTTCACCCAGAGAGGATTACTGGAATGGCACAAGAGACCGGACAGGCCGGCGGCATGAGCGTTCGTGAGGCTGGTCGCCGCGGTGGCGAGCGCGTGAAGGCAAAGTATGGCTCGGAGTTCTACGAAGAGATCGGTCGCAAGGGCGGGGAGGCGACCAAG
>DASXGO010000379.1:0-4599 GCA_036489055.1 Candidatus Cybelea sp.
CTAACGCGAGCGCCCGACTAAGTTGCGCGAGATCACGAGGCGCTGGATCTGCTGCGTTCCTTCGTAGATTTGCGTGATCTTGGCATCGCGCATCATTCGCTCGACCGGGTAATCGGCCGAATATCCGAATCCGCCGAGCACTTGAACCGCGTCCGTCGTAACGGACATCGCCACGTCGCCGCACTTGAGCTTCGCCATTGCTGCCCAGAGCGTAACGTCGGCGCTGCCTTCGTCGCAGCGCCGTGCCGCTTCGTAGAGTAGCAGTCGCGCCGATTCTACTTCCGTCTTCATGTCGGCGAGCATGAACCCAACGCCTTGGTGTTGTCCGATCGGTTTGCCGAACGCAATGCGCTCCTTCGCATAATTCGTGGCATAGTCGAGCGCGCCCGCAGCGATGCCGAGCGCCTGCGCAGCAATGCCCGGTCGCGACTTGTCGAGCACCTTCATCGCGATCTTGAAGCCTTCGCCTTCTTCGCCGAGACGATTAGCTGCCGGAATCTCGCAATCTTGAAAGACGAGCTCGACGGTCGGCGAGCCCCGTATGCCCATTTTCTTCTCGACATTGCCGACGGAGAAACCGGGCGTGCCTTTCTCCACGACGAACGCCGTCGTGCCGCGCGAGCCCGCTGACGGATCGGTGACTGCGAAAACGCAGACGACGTCGGCGACGCTGCCGTTGGTTATCCAGATCTTTTGGCCGTTGAGGACGTAGGTATCGCCGCGTTTTTCCGCGCGCGTGCGCATCGATCCGAGCGCGTCGGAACCGCTGGAAACTTCGGTAAGCGCGTAAGCGACGAGATGTTCGCCCGACGCGATCTTCGGTAAGAAGCGTCGTTTCTGCTCGTCGCTGCCGCCGATGACGATCGGCAGCATCCCCAACTCTTGCACGGCGACGATGAGCGCGCTCGAAGCGCACGCCTTTGCAATCTCTTCGACCACTTTGACGTACGTCAAAAACGTGCCGCCGAGGCCGCCGTGATCCGACGGAATCGGAATTCCGAGCAGATCGTTTTGGGCGAAGAGCTCTTTGATGTCCCATGGAAACTCGCCGATCGCGTCGATCTCCGCGGCGCGCGGCGCGACTTTCTCGGCGACGAGCTCGCGGACGGCGGCAAGGATGAGCGCCTCTTCGTCGGCCGTTGCAATTGGAGTTTGTGCGGTCGTCATAAGGCTCGAACCTTCCACGGAGGCCGCCGCGTTTCCGTCGGCGCATAAGGGCCTCATGGAGAAGGTCTACGCTTCCAGCGCGGAGGCCGTCGCCGACATTCCCAGCGGCGCTTCCATCGCGGTGGGCGGCTTCGGGTTGTGCGGAATACCGCACAATCTCATCGAGGCGCTGCTCGAACAGGGCGCTTCCGATTTGGTGACGGTGTCGAACAACTGCGGCGTCGACGGTTGGGGCCTTGGTGTGCTGCTGGATAATAAGCGCATCCGGCGCACGACCGGGTCGTACGTCGGTGAAAACCGTGAGTTCGAGCGTCAGTACCTCTCCGGCGAACTCGAGGTGGAGCTCGTGCCGCAAGGCACGCTTGCCGAACGGTTGCGCGCGGGCGGCTGCGGCATCCCGGGCTTCTATACGCCGGCAGGCGACGGCACGCTCGTTGCCGACGGCGGTTTACCGTGGCGCTACAACGCCGACGGCAGCGTGGCGATCGCGTCTCCGAAGAAGGAAACACGCGTCTTCAATGGGCGCGAATACGTGCTCGAAAACGGCATCGTCTGCGATTTTGCGCTGGTGCGCGCCTCGATCGGCGACCGCACCGGTAACCTAATCTTCCATAAGGCGACGCGCAACTTCAATCCGCTCTGCGCGATGGCCGGAAAGATCACGATTGCGGAGGTCGAGGAGCTCGTCGATCCGGGTGTGCTCGATCCGGAGCACGTTCATCTGCCCGGCGTTTTCGTGCAGCGGATCGTCCACGTCGGTCCGCAGGGCAAACGCATCGAACGCGTGACGACGCGTCAAGCAGCGTCACCCGCAGCGCGTCACCCCGAGCGCGTCACCCCGAGCGCGTCACCCCGAGCGGAGTCGAGGGGCGAGGGATAGGAAATGCCATTGACACGCACCCAGCTTGCTGCTCGCGTCGCGCAAGAGCTGCGCGACGGGCAATACGTCAACCTCGGCATCGGCCTACCGACGCTGATTCCAAACTACGTGCCGGCGGACGTCACGGTCACGCTGCAGAGCGAGAACGGAATCTTGGGAATGGGCCCGTATCCGTACGAAGGCGAGCAGGACGGCGATCTCATCAACGCCGGCAAAGAGACCGTCACGGTTCTGCCCGGAGCGTCGTTCTTTGATTCTTCGCTCTCTTTCGGTATGATACGCGGCGGTCACATCGATCTCGCCGTGCTCGGTGCGATGCAAGTCTCGGAACGAGGCGATCTCGCAAACTGGATGATTCCGGGCAAGATGGTCAAGGGAATGGGCGGTGCGATGGACTTGGTGCACGGCGCTAAACGCGTGATCGTGATGATGGAGCACGTCGCCAAAGGCAACGCGCACAAGATTCTGCGAGAATGCACGCTCCCGCTGACCGGAAGGCGGGTCGTGCAGCGCATCATCACCGACATGGGAACGATCGACGTCGGTCCGGACGGCCTCATTCTGCGCGAGTTGGCACCCGGCGTAGCGGTTGACGAGATTCAGGCTGCTAGCGAACCCACGTTGTCGGTTCCGGTAGAACCCATGGTCATGGATATTCCAGAGTAGGGCGCCGCTCGACGTAACGCGAACGCCATAAAATACCGACTATGGCGAGGTTGGCACACCACGAATCCCGACGGCATCGTCGTCATCAGTTGGAACGTCTAGGAGTCTGAATAAAACCAAGTTTCGTTGTTCTTTAAATGTTGTTTTCTAAATGAGGAGGTTTCCAAAATGCAATTGACGAGAGTTCGACAGATCATTGCAGCGCCGGTCTTCGCATTGTTCTTCGCCGCAATCGGCGCGGGAACGGTCATCGCGGCCGAACAAATTCACATGCAGAGGGCTCTTAACAGCCTTCAAACCGCACTGACCGAGCTGCAGGCGGCGGAAAACGACAAAGCCGGCTCCCGGAACAAAGCGATTTCGGACGTGCAAGACGCGATCACGGAGACCAAAGCAGGGATACAAGCGGGGAAAACGGCCCAACCCGCGAAATCGCCCCATCCCGCGAAATCGCCCTAGCGGCGGCTAAGCGCTCAGCCCTTTGAACTGCGTTCGATAAAGCCGTGAGTAGAGGCCGCCACGTGCGAGCAGCGTCGCGTGGCGGCCTTGCTCTACGATGCGGCCTTCGTCGACGACGAAGATGACGTCGGCGGCTAAAACCGTGGAGAGGCGGTGCGCGATCACGAGGCTCGTCCGGCCGCGCATGACGGTCTCGAGCGCGCGCTGAATCGCGGCTTCGTTCTCGTAATCGAGCGAGCTCGTCGCTTCGTCGAGAATCAAGATGCGCGGGTCCTTGAGCAAGACGCGGGCGATCGCGAGCCGCTGGCGCTCGCCGCCGGAAAGCTTGTGCCCGCGCGCGCCGACGGTCGATTGGTAGCCGTCGGGCAACGAAGCGATGAAGTCGGCGATATTGGCGGCGCGCGCGGCGGCCTCCAGCTCGGCGTCGCCGGCATCGGGGTTGCCGTAGCGCAGATTGTTGGCGACCGTGTCGTGAAAGAGATAGGTCTCCTGCGTGACGATGCCGATGTCGCGCCGCAGCGATTCCAAAGTTACGGTGCGTACGTCGCGCCCGTCGACGAGGACGCGGCCGCTTTGCGGATCGTAAAACCGTGGTACGAGCTGCGTGATCGTGGTCTTGCCGGCGCCGGACGGGCCTACGAATGCGGCAACTTCACCGGGGCGCACGTGGAAGGAAACGTCGCGTAAGACCTCCCGCGTGCCTTCGTACGCAAAGGTGACGTTTTCGAACGCAATCTCACCGGTCACGCCCGGAAGCACAATCGCTTCCGGAGGATCGTACTCCTCCGGCTTCATGTCGAGATAATCGAAGATTCGCTCGAAGACCGCGAGCGCGCTGACGATTTGAACTTGAATCCCCGCAAGCGTCGCCGCCGGTCCGTAGAGCCGGCCTTGAATGAACGAAACGAACGCGACGATGACGCCCACTTTTAAGCTCGACGATATGGCGAGCCAGCCGCCGCCGAACCAGACGAGCGCCGGACCGACGACGACCATCGCCGTCACCGAGGCTATGAACCAGCGGCCGACCATGGCGAGGTCGATCTCGAGCTGCATCAGCCGCGTTCCTACGTTGTAAAAGCGCGCGCGCTCGTAGGCTTCCCGAGCGAAGGACTTGATCAGCGTAATGCCCGAGATCGAAAGCGTCTCTTGCGTGATCGACTCGATCTCGTCGCGCTTTTCTCGGGTCTTTTTGCGGATTTGATACATCCGGCGACCGACCGGCCCGAGCGGAAAAACCATCAGCGGAACGACCGCGACCGAAAGCAGCGCAAGGCGCCAGTTCCAGACGAACATCGCGATCAGCGTCGTGCCGATCAGGACGACGTTCGTGACGATGCTCGTTAGGGTTCCGGTAACGACGTTGTCAACGTTATCGACGTCGTTGCTGACCCGGTTCATGATTTCGCCGGTCTTCGTGCTCGTGA
>DASXGO010000449.1:0-5025 GCA_036489055.1 Candidatus Cybelea sp.
ATAGAACTTCGGAACCTGAAAAGAGCGGGAATGCGATCGGGTCGGTGACTTTCGGCGCTGGAGCACCGCTCGCGCCGCGGTTCCCATTGGAACACGCGGCCAGAAACGCGACGACGGCGACCGCAGCGAGGCATAGACGCATCACTGCCGGGCGTTTCGAGGAGAAGCTCGGCACCCCCCGTAAGCCCCGTGGTCTGTGGCCCTTTCTTACGGTACGTACCTCAAAATCGACGAGCTTCTCGACCTTCAGCAGCCGCTTTCGGAGCCGCCGCACCACGACGAGATGCTCTTCATTATCATCCACCAGGTCTACGAGCTGTGGTTCAAGCAGCTGCTCCACGAGGTCGATGCGACGATGGCCGCCCTAGACCGCGACGATCTGCTGCGCGTCGCAAAACACTTTCGGCGGATCCATGCGATCCAGCGCCTCCTCGAGCAGCAGGTCGACATCCTCGAGACGATGACGCCGCAAGAATTCAACCAGTTTCGCGACAATCTCAATCCGGCCAGCGGATTCCAATCGGTACAGTTTCGCGAGCTCGAATTTGCCTGCGGCGTGCGGCGGCCCGATCTGATGCGCTGGATCGAACTCGGGGATGCGCAGCGGGCGCGCCTCGACCGCCGGCTGAAGGAACCGTCGCTCTACGATCGCGTCAAGTCGCTGCTAATTAGGCGCGGATTCGCGGTGGCCACGAACGATGAGCTCATCGAGACGTTTCGGCGGATCTATTCGAACGAAACACAGTACTACGATCTCTACCTGCTGCTGGAAGAGCTGATCGAGTTCGACGAGCGCTTTTTGCTCTGGCGCGGACGACACGTCCGCATGGTGGAGCGCATGATCGGCCAAAAGACCGGCACCGGAGGATCGTCCGGCGCGCGCTATCTCGAAGGCACGCTCGCACATCGTTTCTTTCCCGAGCTATGGGAAGTGCGAACGTATCTCGGCAGTGGAGCCTACGCATGAAACGCGAGGAGTTTCCGATTCTCGCCGATTCGACGTATCTCGTGAGCCATTCGATGGGGGCGGCGCCGTTGGGCGCGCGCGATGCGCTGCGAACGTATTGGGAAGAGTGGGCCGCGGAGGGACCCGAGGCGTGGGAACGCTGGCTGCCACGCATTACCGAAGTCGCTGACGGCATCGGCGCGTTAATCGGCGCACCGTTCGGTTCGTGTTTCTTAGGTCCAAACGTCTCGGTACTGCAGTCGGCGATTGCAAGTTGCATCGAGTACCGCTCCGATCGCAACGAAGTCGTCTACGAATCGCTGCAGTTTCCCTCGCTGACCTACGTGTGGCGCGAGTGGGAACGGTTCGGCGCCGTCGTTCGCATCGTACCGTCCGATGACGGCCGCACGGTTCCGACCGAGCGCATCGTCGAAGCGATCACGGAGAAGACGGCGATCGCCGTTCTATCGCACGCTTATTACGTTTCCGGCGCGATCGCCGACGTCCGCGCGATCCAGCGTCATTGCCGCAGCGTCGGCGCGCTCCTCTGCGTCGACGCCTACCAAACGACGGGTGTCTACCCGTACGATGTAACGGCGTGGGATCTCGATCTCGTGACCGGCGGCTCGCACAAATGGCTCTGCGGCGGCCCAGGCTGCGGCTGGCTCTACGTCAAGCCGTCGCTGTTGGCACGTTTCGCTCCGGCAATCACCGGATGGATGGCGCACGCGCGGCCGTTCGCCTTCGAGCCGGCGCCGATGGAGCACGCGCCGTCGATGTACCGTTTCGGTAACGGGACGCCGTCGATTCCGGCATACATGGCGGCGCAGCCCGGCCATCGCGCAATCGCATCGGTCGGCGTGGCGCGCATTCGCGAGCATAACGTGCGACTAACGCAGCGGATTGCGTCGATGGCGCTCGAGCGAGGTCTGCGCGTGAATTCACCACTCGAACCGGAACGCCGGACCGGCTGGATCGGCATTGATTTCGACGGCGCCGAGGCGGCATGCCGCCGCCTGATCGAGCGCCGCGTCTTCGTCGATTATCGGCCCGGCTGCGGTATCCGCGTCGGACCGCATTTCTACACCGAGGATGCAGAAATCGACGAATTCTTCACGCAGCTCGAGAACGTACGCGCGGGAGCGGCAACCTTGGTGCCATGAGGCGTGTAAGTACCTAGCATGGACGCGGCGTCGATGATCGTCGACCATACCCGAATTGGCGCCGCATTCCGGCGCCTTTCGATTCCGGTCGCCATTCAGATCCTGGGCGATCAGCTGCTCGGTACGGTCGACACGATCGCGATCGGCAGCATGGGATTCGTGGCGCTCGCCGGTGCGACGGCAGCTAATACCATCGCGATCGCGATCCTATTTCTCGGCTCCGGCTTCTTATCCGGAATGTCGATCGTCGCGGCGCAACGCGTCGGCGCCGGCGACGTCGACGGCTTCGCACGAACCGTTCGCGCCGGCGCGGCGGCGCCGTTGCTCGTCGCCGTGCTCGCATTCGCGACCAGCCTGGGTGGCGCCGGACCGTCGATTCACGCGCTTGTCGGCCCGCTGCCGACCGCGCACGCAAGCGCGATCTATTTGATCTTGCGCTGCGCCTCGATGGTGCCGATCATGATCTCCGGCACGCTGATCGTCGGCCTTGGTGCGGCCGGAAACCGGCAGCTCGGAATCTTGGTGCTGCTCATCGTTAACCTCGTGCACATCCCGCTGTTGATGATGCTCGGGCTCGGATGGTGGACGCATCATCCGTACGGCATCGTCGGCGCCGGGACTTCTTCACTGCTTTCAGAGACGATCGCCGCGGCGTACGCGATGGTCTATGTCGCCCGTCGCCCGGTCTATCGCATATTCGCCAAGCTCGAAATCAATTGGCCGCTCGCGAAGCGCTGCGCCAATCTTGGCTTGCCCGAAGCGATCTTTCTCCTCGGCGTGACGGTTCCCGATATCGTCATCGTGGCGTTGCTGGCGCCGCTGGGAGCGATCTTCGTCGCGGCATTCCGCGCGCTCAACGTCGTCTCCGATCTCACCTTCGTCGTGCCTAGCCCCCTGCAGAGCGCGACGCAAGTCATCATCGGCCAACGGTTAGGTGCGGGAGATCCGGCGGGGGCGCGCTGGTTCTTCGAACGCGCGCTGCGCATTTCGTTCGTCGTCACGACGATCACCGGCGCGGTCGTCGCGCTCTTTGCGTGGCCTCTAGCATTCATCTTTACGCTCGACGCGGCCGTCGCCTCAATCGCGGCGCTTCCGCTCGCGTTGCACATGGTCACGCTTCCGCTCAAGGGCTGGGCGATGATCTCGCTTTCGCCGATCCGCGCCTCCGGCGACACGCGCTTTTCGATGACCGTCGGGATCATCTGCGGCGGTTTGGTGATTCCGCTGGCCTGGATCGGCATCGAGCGGATCCATCTTGGTCTTTATAGCGTCGCACTCGGTTGGATCGTCGCGTGGGCGACGCGCGTGCTGCTCACGCAGTGGAAACTACGCGGCGGCGCATGGATGCGGCGGGCTCCGCTCGCCGCTTAGTCTAAGTAGAAGCCCGATGGCGTTCACCGAGGGCTTCATCTCCGAGCTGGTCGGGCGCCGAGCGACGATCGACGACCTTCCCATCGGCAAGGTCGCCGACCTTGTCGTCGGCAAGCCCGATGCGGTCTTTCCCCAAGTGGACGGACTGGTCATTAAGACGCCGGCGGGGCTTCGTTTCGCGCCGATCGAGACGGTCGCGGACGTGGACCGCAACGGTAACGTCGCGCTGACCGTGGCACCGAACGAGCCGGCGCCGCCCGAACAGCAAGAGCTCTATCTCGTCGCGGATCTGCTCGACAAACAGATCGTCGACGTGGACGGCCGCAAGGTCGTGCGCATCAACGACATCGAGGTCGCCAATACGGGAGGGCGCCTGCGAGTCGTCGCGGCAGACGTCAGCCTCGCCGGGCTGCTCCGACGGCTCGGACTACGCTCGTTCGGCAAACGCTGGCTGTCGCGAATCGGCAACGTACCGCGTTCGATGATCGCATGGGATTCCGTCGCGCCGATTCGCGAGGTCAATCCCTCGCAGGTGCGCCTTTCGGTCAAACAGAGCCGGCTCGCGCGCCTGCATCCGTCGGAACTCGCCGAAATCATCGGCGATCTTTCGTCGCGCGAAGCGCTCGCCGTCGTCGGACAGCTCGACGACGAGACCGCAGCCGACGCGTTCGAACATCTCGACACGGAAACGCGCAAGAGCCTCATCGAAGACATCGGCACCGAGCGCGCCGCGGACATCATCGAAGAGATGGACGCTGACGACGCGGCGGACCTGCTTGCGGAACTTCCGGAAGAGCAGCAGTCGCAGCTGCTCGCGGAAATGAACGCTTATACCGCCGGCGAGCTGCGCGAACTCGTCAAGTATCCCGAGGATACGGCCGGCGGCATGATGACGACCGATTACGTCTGGATCTATCCGCATCGCACGACCGAAGCGACGATTCGCAAGATCCGCGAGATCGCGCCGGCCTCGGAGTTCATCTACTATCTCTACGTTTTGGACAAGGAAGACCGCCTGCTCGGCGCGCTCTCGCTGCGCACGCTGCTGCTCGCACTGCCGACCGCATTCATCGATCGGATCATGAAGACCGATCTCGTCACGGTCGAGCCACTCACGCCGGCAGTCGACGTCGCATCGACGATTGCGAAGTACGATTTATTGGCGGCGCCGGTCGTCGACGACGACGGCAAGATGCTCGGCATCGTTACCGTCGACGACGCCATCGACGCGATCATGCCCGAAGACGTGATCAAGAAACTGCCGCGCGTTCGGCGGAACCGTCCGCGTCACATCGCGTCGTGAGGGCGGACGAGATAGTGGCGTACACCGAAGCGCTCGCCCGCATCGCCGCAACGGGCGGCGGACCTAAAGCCCTCGCGACGCATCTCGCGGTGACCGCAGGCGGCGGCGTTTTGCTCGAAGACGCGAACTGGCGACACCTCACGAGCGCCGGTTCCGGAACGATTCCGGCGAGTGCCCGCAGCGTCGTCGAATCGGGCGGACCCGGATACGCGCAGCCGGTAATCGCCGGCAACGCCGGTGTC
>DASXGO010000472.1:0-12030 GCA_036489055.1 Candidatus Cybelea sp.
GAGGCCGTGCCATTTAAGATCAGCCGCGGAATTGAACTATGAGGACCTTGCTCGGCTCCCCGACGATATGGCAGGGGCGGCAGCGTAACGCCTAGCAGTCGGAACCGGCATGAAGTTCGACAAACGACGTTGGACGTTCCGACTCTGGCGGGGCTTTGCCATCATCGCCATCAGTCTTATTGTGGCAGGGCTTTTAGTGCATAGCCTCGCCCGGACAATCTTCATCTATTTGGTCTTCACGTTTTTGGTATGTGTTATAGGGACGCTCTTGGTCGGAAAAATCAAGTCGTCGCCTTAATGTTTCGTGATCGCGTCGGATTCAAATAGACCCACTACCTAAGTAGCCTAGCGTAGCAGCAAGCTGCTCGCGTGTAGGGATGATACCAGGAACGGATTTTCGGGTGCGCTCGGAGAGTAGCGTTATCGCGCTCAGAACCCCGCTATCGAGTAAATCGTCCCGGTATTCTTGCCTCCACCGTGCGCAGTCGTGCCGAGAAGCTTGCCGCCGACGAGGCTCAAGCGTGCCGACGGTTTCGCGCCATCGCTCCCTCCGCCAAACCTGTAGAGCAATTTTAACGCGCCGGCCGTCGTAACTGAAAACACGGTTCCGTTATTTGTGCCGACGGGTCCCTCGCGCGTAGTGCCGTAAAGCGTGCCCGCTACGGCAGTTAGCGCGGCACTTGGATATCCGCCGTCGCTGCCCTTCGTCGAAGCACTGTAGAGCGTCTTAAATGCGCCAGCGGTCGTGATCGAAAAGATTGACCCAATGTGGTTCTTCCCGCCGGCATAGGCCGTGCCGTATAACGTTCCGTCGAGCTTGGTCAAGTCACAGTTAAAGTCGCAACTCCCGTCAGAGCCGTTCTTAAACCGGTAGAGGATCGTTTCGCTACCGCTGGTCGTCACGCTGAAGATCGTGCCGTTCCCGAACGCGCCGCCGCCTCCACCAAGCGAGGTTGTACCGTAGAGTCTGCCTCCGAGGTAGACCAACTGGCTCATCGGCTGTGCGCCGTCGTCCTTCTTCGAGCCGAAGAAGTAGCACACTCTTTCCTGGCCGGCAGTCGAAATTGAGAAGACCGTACCGCAGTCGCTACACGCGCCGCCGCCTGCGCTACCGCCGCTTGCGGTCGTTCCGTAAAGCGTGCCGCGAACGTTCGTCAAGGCAGCCTTTGGTTTGGCGCCGTCATTGCTTCCGCCCTTAAAATTGTACACCGAGGTGAACGCACCCGCGGTAAATCGCACCGCTCTCAGCAGCGAAAGCATCGAATCTGCCGTTGGTAGAGTAGCTGCGTTGCGCTGCCGATTCAGACGGACGAAATCGGAACTGACCCATGCCGTCGATGGGAAGCGCCCTAACGGCACGCGGCGAGCAGCGGATGCTCGTGATAGCCTGGAGCTGAAGTCCAACGACTGCCGCTCTCGCTAAATAGAAAAATAACAAGTGATCCATTTCGAAGATCTCCCCGACGTTCTGACCAGGAAAGAACTGCAAACGTACTTACGCCTCGGGCGAAACGCCACTTACGACCTGCTCAATAACGGCACGATCCCAAGCGTCCGTGTTAATCAAAAGTTTCTGATTCCAAAAAGGGGCGTGCGGGATTTTCTTACCCAGGCCACCGAATCCGTCGGCACCGGAACCCCCGTGAAAGGGAAAACCTAGCATGGGGTACTTAAAGCGCGTAGGTCCTAAGCGATACCGTTACGCCTACGAAGGCCCGAGGACTGACGGCAAGAGGCACCAGGTCACTGGGACGTTCTATGACCTGACCAAGACGGAGGCCGAAGCTGAGCTTGCAAAACTCGAAGCGCAAGCCCGCGACGGCGAACACGTGAAGAATCCTAACCTGACCTTTAAGCAACTGTTCAGCGAGTTTATGGAGAAAAAGAAGTCGATCCTGGCAGTCTCGACTTACGAACGCTACGAGATGTTAGCAAGGCTTTACATTCTCCCGAGACTCGGTGACATGAAGGTTCGAAATACGCGGCAAAGCCATCTCGTCGACGCCTATGGCAAGTGGCTAACCAGCGGGAGTCGTGAAAAACCTGTCTCCGCTCGAACTGTACGCCACACTCACGACCTTATTCGCTGCGTACTTAACTTCGGTGTCAGGCGTCAGCTGGTAGCGCGTAACGTAGCTTCACAGATCCCACCAGAGGACTTGCCGAAGGCACCCAAGCCTGAACCGAACGCTCTAGACGAGGCGGAAATCAAACGGCTACTGGACGCTGCGCGTATTCCGTCAAGTCGCTCGACCAAGCGAAACTATCTCACAGCGGAGCCCTGGTTCGCACCTGCGGTAGCCTTCAGCATATACACGGGAGCACGGCGAGGCGAGGTCTGCGGCCTTAAGTGGTCGGACGTCGACCTCGACGCGAAGTCAGTCACCATACGCCGCTCCCTCGCGGATACAAAAAGCGCGGGGCGTTTCTTCAAAGAACCGAAGAACGGTAAGGCTCGCACGATCGCGCTGCCTGCACCGCTTGTCTCGATCTTGGAAGAACACCGTATCGTGCAGCAGCAGGAACGCGAGGTACTCGGTGCGGGTTACAGCGACTGTGAGCTTGTGTTTGCCCGCCCCGATGGTTCGTTCGTCACGCCTTGGTGTTACACCGCGGCGGTCAAGCGACTGGCAAAGCGAGCGAAGGTGAAGTCGTTCAGCTTGCATGATCTGCGAGATACACACGCGAGTCTCTTAGCGAAGAACGGTGTACCCCTCGAAGTCGTGAGCAAACGACTCGGCCACTCCAGTATAGGGGTCACCGCCGAGCGGTACTTATACGTCTACGCCGACCGGGACGCCGCAGCCGCAAGTGTTTTGGACACGCTCTGCGGCTAAGCCCACTTTTCAGGCCGTTAGACAAATGTTAGAAACAGGAGCCTAAGAACGATATAGGGTGGCGAAAAGTCTTGTAAATAAGCCGTTTCTTGGTAGCGCCAACGGGAATCGAACCCGTCTTTCCGCCTTGAAAGGGCAGTGTCCTAACCGATAGACGATGGCGCCGCAGCCTACCGAATCCTAGCGGGCAGCCTTCGTGCTGTCAATTGGGGGTGCCTTCGCCGACGCTTTTGTAGCCGCCGGCTGCAGAAAATCGGGTGCCCGAGGTCGCACTATATGCTCCGTGAAGACGCTTATCGTGTTCGACCTGGATGGCACGCTCGCGAAGAGCAAAGCGGCGCTCGACGACGAGATGGCCAAGCTGCTTGGCCGCCTTTTGGCCGTCGTTCGTGTGGCGATCATCTCGGGCGGGGATTTTCCGCAGTTTGACGCTCAGGTGCTCGGCCATCTCCCGCCCGATA
Organism: Candidatus Cybelea sp.; assembly: GCA_036489055.1. Taxonomy (GTDB): domain Bacteria; phylum Vulcanimicrobiota; class Vulcanimicrobiia; order Vulcanimicrobiales; family Vulcanimicrobiaceae; genus Cybelea. Next base: position 3,299 of record DASXGO010000472.1, read on the forward strand.
GCAATCTAGCGAATCTAGCGCTGCTGCCGACGTCGGGCACGAAGTTCTTTCAATATCGCGACGGTTGGCAGAAGCTTTATTCCGACGATTTGAGCGACGCCGATAAAAAGAAGATCGAGAGAGCGCTCGAGCAGGCCGTGGCGCAGTCCGGTTTTCAGCCGCAGCAGTGCTGGGGAGAACGCATCGAGGACCGCGGCACGCAAATTACCTACTCGGCCCTCGGCCAAGAAGCGCCGCTCGAAGAAAAATCGAAGTGGGATCCCGACTTCGCCAAACGGCAGAAGATCAAGGCGATCTTGGATAAAACGTTGCCGGACTTTTCGGTCCGACTCGGCGGAACGACGTCGATCGACGTGACCCGTCCCGGCATCGATAAAGCGTATGGCATCCACAAGCTGCGCGACGTGCTCGAAATCCCGATCGCGCAAATGCTCTTTGTCGGCGACGCGATCTTTCCGGGAGGTAATGATTATCCGGCGCTTCAGGCCGGCGCCGAGAGTATCGCAGTGCGCGATCCCGAAGAAACAAAGCGCGTGATCGAAACGATTATTGCCTGCCTGAGCTAAGCGCTCAGTGCAATCCAAGTTCCAATAGCGCGTTGAAGCGGCGCGGATCGACGGCGTCGGGGCGGGAGAAGTTCATGCCACGCGTCTGCGCAATCCACCAGGCAGCGCTGCGCCGAGGTTCGAGCGCCGTAGTCCGCTGACGCGTGCTCGACGCGCACTCGGGAATCAGATCGCGATGGACCGGAGCTTTGCAGAGATCGCCGGGAATCACGGCGGTGTAGCGATCGCCTTCATCGAGCGTCGTTTGAAACGCGTCCGCCATGTCGGGCGCGTTGGCGTCGAAAATCCCGAGCGGTTCGCTCCCGAGCAGCTCCTCGATCGTCTTGAGCATCGTCACCGTGCTGTAGCGCGTGTGCACGACCACGTGGCGGCGGGTGTAGGCCGAGATCACGTAGGCGACTGAGCGATGCGGATTGACGTGATCCGGCCCGGCCTGGGAATCGTCCTCGAGCACGAAGATCGCCGTGTCTTTCCAATACGGCGAGTGCGAAACGGCCTCAACCAGCCGCCCGAGCGCGTAGTCGTTGTCGCCGATCTGCAGAAAAGGCGTGTTGAGACCGGCGACGTTCGTTTTGAACTGCCCGAAGTGGTCCATCATCAGCTCGACCGCCTCAAACGCCGGCAAATTGCGATTGCGCACGTAACCGTCGAACTCGCGCTTCCACTCCTCGTAGCGGTAGCGGTCGGGAGTATCGAGGTCCCAGCCGCGATAGTAGAGATCGGTCAGGTGCATGATCGACGGATTTGACGGCACGGCTTGGCGCGCGCGGCGAGCATAAGCGTCGCGAACGATCGGGATATACGACGGCGCACCAAGCTGAAAGTACGTCTGATCGGTGTACATGCCGTAGTGGCGAACGCTCTGGCCGGCACGCAGCACGGAATCCCAAATATAACCCGTTGCGGCGACGTCTTTGTCACCCGGCAAAATCGTCGAGGAGCCGGTGGGGTCGAGCAACGTTGTGATTCGCGCATCGAACTGGTTGGTACCGCCGGAGGCCGGCATCGCAGGATTGATACCGCGGTTTTGACCGTTGAAATCGTACGTGATGCCGTTGCTTCCATACGAAATCGGCACTAGACGCGCCACGTATTCGTTCGCACGGCCCTGTTGGCTCCAGTTCCAGCCGTCGCCGCTCACGTCGCCGCTGGTGTAAAAATTATCGAGTGTGACGAATTGCGCCGCGAGACGATGGTGATTCGGCGTGACGGGGTACGGAAAAACGACGATCCGCGGATCGCCGTCCGCGCCCTTGAGGTCGCCCAGCACTTGGTCGTACGTACGGTTTTCCTTCATCACGTAGATCACGTGCTTGATCTTCCCGTGCAGCGCGGCGATCGTTGGGCTCGGCCGGTGCGATGACGCGAAACCATTGTTCTCGTCGACGATGCGCGTGAGGCTTGCGAGCTCGGCGTCGCTCGGAATCGGTATCGTAAGCAAGTTTGCTTTCTCGAGCGACAGGACGTACTGATTTTGGTGCGTCGGATTGAAGCCGCGATCGTGCGCATCCATGTGCAGCGTGAGAAGGCCGGGGTTGGGCGGTGCGAGCGACTTCGCGTCGGTAATCGCAAGATGGTTGCCGTAGAGCGCGACCGACGTCGGATACCAGCCGGTGGGGATTCGGCCGACCACCGCATTCGCGTTGAGATCGATGACGGCGACGGCATTCTCGCCGCCGAGCGTTACGTAAAGGCGCTTCGTGCTGTCGTCGAGCGCCAGCGCGTTCGGATTTGCGCCCCGGTAACGCTGGCCGGGCCGGTCGACGCTGATCCGGCGAGCCAACCCGCCGCCGAGCGTATCTATGACGTCGACTTCGTCGAGGTCGCCGTTGGCGGCGTAGAGCTGCGATCCGTCATGCGAGAGCAGCAGCGCGTTGGGCTCGCCGCCGGTTTCGATGCGGCCGGACGTCACGTGGCCCATCATCGATCGGACGACGTCGATTTCGCCGTCGCGCAGCGAGCTTGCATAGACGCTCTGCATCGCGCCCTCGGCGTTGGTCGCGAGGGCGACGCCGTACGGATACTCGCCGTGCGCCGGAAGCGTACCCGGCGTGTACAGAGGAACTTCGCGTAACACCTTACGCGACTGCGTGTCCACGAGCGAGACGGAGTCGTTCTGCAGGTTGGCGACCGCGAGCGTTCGGCCATCGGCGCTGAGGCTAATGCTCGCCGCCATCGCCGAGAAGCCGAGGCCGTCGGAGTAGCGTTTGCCCGCAGCCGTAAGCGCGTTAATGCCGCCGTCGTAGTTCGGGAGCGGAGCGTTCGCATTGGTGTTGTGGCCGAGGATTATTTCGGGAGCATCGAGCGCGAACGTCCCGCCCTGTTCGGCGTAGACGGCAACGCGATCGTCAATGCCGCCGGAGACGTAGAACCGATGGCTGTCGGGCGCCCACGCCAGCCCGACGAATGCGTCGGGAATCGCGATGCGCTGCGCCGGCTGCAGCGCGCCGTCCGCAGACACGCGATAAATGAAAATCCATTGCGTGATCGGGGACGTGACGCTCGAAGTCGCACCGGTCAGCGGATCCGGCACCGGAAACCGAATCGGCTTGCCGTCGGGCTGAGAGTATTCGCTATTGTAGCCGCTGGTGAGCACCAGCAAGGTCGTGCCGTCCGGGCTCAAGCTCAGCGACATCGCGCCGGCCGCGTCGGCGTCGCCGTCTTCGCGCAGGCCGGTCTGCAGCCGCGCGAGTTGCGCCCCCGGCGCGGCGAGCGGCGTAATCGTTTGACCGGTGGGGAGAACGTCGTTCGGCGCCGCTCCCTGCGTGGCGCCGATAAGGGCGCAGAGCGATGCCATCAAAATAACGCGGCGCATCGCGATGCAATTCTCTACGTCGTGGCGCGATTCATGGCGAACGTTAAGGCTAGATTATTGTCCACGCAGATGAACGAGCGCGCCGTGAACCTCGTTTCGAGGGCCACGACGCGCTCTTTGTCGTGCTCGGGAGTTACAGCAGGACAATCCAACGCCGTTCAATCGCTTCGAGGAGCCTTAGACTTTCTATCAGCGACGGAAGTGCGTTCTTGCAGGGGCGTTCTCCTAACTCGACGGCGAGCTCGGATCGAGCTTTAAATCGTACTGCTGCGTTTGGTCCGCCTGCACGGCGTAGCCCGCGAAGGATTGCGTGGAATAGCCATCCTTCTGAATGGTCACCGTGTAGCTGTCCGGCGGCAGCGAGAGTGCGACGTAATGCCCGTTGGCGCTCGTCGTCGTCGTTACTTTTTGGGAAGGGGAGCTTATTACGACTTTCGCGCCGGCGACCGGAGCACCGGTCTTTGAATCGGTGACGATCCCGGCGATTCCGCCCAGCGTACCCGCATGGACGATGCTTGCCTGGGTTCCCAGGGCGGCAAGCACCGCCAGAAGCGTTACCACGCGCCGGACGGAGAGTGATCGGATCATTGTACTTAACCTCTCCACATAGTGAGTTCAGATGCCTGAGGACAGCATCGCGCGGCGTGCGGATCGGTTGCAATGATAAGCAAATCAAAAGCTCATCAGAGCGCGAGTTCAAAATGAAAAGCGCGTCCAACCTGAGCGTCCGCTGAGAATCCGCCTCCGGAGAAGCGGCCTAGCTCGTCACGCGCTACGGGGTGAACGCAAAGACAGTTCCGTTCCCGGACGCGCCGCCGTAGGTCGTGGTGCCGTACAGCGTGCCGTTGACAGCAATCAGGCCCGCGTATGGTGTGTTGCCGTCAGAGCCGTTACCGAAGCTGTACAAGACCTTCTCCTTGCCGGTCGTCGTCACGCTAAAGATCGTACCTTTGCCATACAGGCCGCCGTAGATTGTTGTGCCGTACAGCGTGCCGCTAACGTCGACTAACCTAGCTTCCGGCCCTGACCCGTCCGTGCACTTACGTTTAATGCAAAAGTCGTAGAGCGTCTTTTCCTTTCCGGTCGTCGTAATGCTAAAGACTGTTCCGCCAGAAGATGGGGCGCCGGTCGCAGTTGTGCCGTATAGCTTGCCTTTTACGTCCGTCAAGGCGGCGTCGGGGTTCTCTCCATCAGAGCCTCCACTGAAGCTATACAGCACCTTCTCCGCACCGCTCCTCGTAACGCTAAACACGGCTCCGATGCCGTCGGCGCCGCCCGTCGGAGTCGTGCCGTACAGCACGCCCTTGACGTTGATCAGGCCGGCTAAGGGCTGCGACCCGTCGCTTCCGTAGCCAAAGCTATGCACGACTTTTTCCTTGCCAGTCATCGTAACGCGAAAGACCGTTCCGTTGTAGTACGCGCCGCCGTCATAGGTCGTGCCGTACAACGTGCCCTTGACGTCGATCAAGTCGGCGTACGGGCCGAACCCTTGCGCTGAACCATATGCGAAACTGTACAGCACCTTCTCCTTGCCGGTCGTCGTAACGCTAAAAACCGTGCCAGCGACATAGTACGTTCCGTAGCCGTGTGCGCCGCCATAGAAGGTCGTGCCGTATAGCGTACCGTTGACGTTGATCAGGCCCGCGTACGGGGCTGCTCCGTCTGCGGGCGAACCCGCGAAGGTGTGCAGCACCTTCTCTGCCCCGGTCGTCGTAACGCTAAAGACCGTTCCGTAGCCATTAGCGCCGCCATCGACGGTCGTGCCGTACAGCGTGCCGTGCACGTTAACTAAGCCCGCCCATGGGTTGGCCCCGTCCGAGCCGCCAGCGAAGCTGTAGAGCAGTTGGTAGGACGACGATGCGCGCTTGAGCAGGGAGTTTTGTTGCGCCGCACTTGTCGCACCGATCGGCGGCTGCATGTCATCCTGACCCTTCGACGAGCTCAGGGGAAGGACGGCGCATCCTGAAAACACGGCAACGGCCGCGCAAATAATTAAAGCCGCGCGACCATACTGTAAAGCCTTCATCGGCCACCTCCGCGACGCGTCAAAACGCCTCGACCATCACGCCCTTCGGAGGAGAGCCCTTGGTTCCTTGCAGCCTACCTGCACGCTGCGACGATCGGAAGAACCGCCGGCGCAACATCGGTCTCGGTCTGCTGCGTCAGGTTCGTTGCGGCTGCAAGCGAGTCGGGCGCGCTGATCGGGGTGTACGGCTGCGTTTGAGAACAGCTCATGCAGTGCTCGTAAGGAATTACATCGCGGCGGCTTCTGAGATCGTTGGCAGCATTCGTCTCTTCGGTGGCCGAGAGAATGTTCAGCGATGCACGCTGCCGAGCTACGACGGCCTCGATGCGTGATTTTGCCAGCGCGAGGGCTCGTTCGTCATCGTTCGATGGGGTGGCGCTGAAGCTGTGCGGATCGTCCAGAAGCGCCTCAACCGTGTCGAGGTTCTTTGCCAATCTTTGCGAGAGGATTCCAAGCTGGAATCCGTCCATTTCGGACGCGGCGCTCTCGCCGCCGGTAGCTGAAGCGCTCCCCGCATTTGCCCCGGCCTCCTGCGCGAACGGATCGCCGGCGCTCGTATCGGTCTGCGAAGCGTTAGCTGCTTGCGCGGCGGCGTCTTTTGCCGTCCTTACCAGAAGCCCTTGGCCCCGGTTTATCAGCCCGTCGTTAATACGCAGACCGTCCGCGGCAGGCAAAACGTTATGGCGCAGCGCGGTGCACAACAGGGACGAGTGAACGTGAATGATCTCTTTGAGGGGCGCGGGTGATTGCGCCGCTGCCGGTAGCGCAGCTGAGCTGACTTGAGCAATGAGCAGCAGGAGGTTTGTTAAGAGCACGCCATCCCGTTCTCCCGTACGTAGCCCTAACCTAGAACGCTCTGCCTTGCTCTCCAGTGACGGTCGCCGCGATGCTAACTGCGCGGAACGCTGAATTCAATTGCTGCACTACCAGGTAAAGACGACGAGGCCGTTTCCGGTGTCGGTCTTCCAGCCTTGCCACATCTCCACGCCGGTAGCATCGGACTCAGCGTAGGATGAACCGCCGCCTCCGCCACCGCCGGATCCGCCGCCGACGCTGCCTTCGCCTGCCGATCCGCTGCCGCCGCCACCGCCGCCATAATATCCGCCTCCGCCGCCTCCGCCGGGCTTGATGTTATAGCCATTAGGGCCGCCGGCACCGCCGATGCCCAAAGATCCCGGACTGCCGGGATTGCCGTAATAATCACCGCCGGCGCCGCCCGCGCCGCCTTGACTTTGCGTGCCACCTGATCCGCCACGTCCACGTTGGCCATTCGGTGGACCACCCTTACCCGCTCCGCCGGTAACGCCGCCGCCGCGACCGCCGTGCTCGATGTTCACGCCGTATCCGCCTCCACCACCCGCGACGATAATTCGGTTGCCAAGGCCGTCGCCGTCCTCGCGTACATCCGACGCGCCGCCTCCGCCGCGGCCGGTCCACCACCCGCTGGCGGTATAGCCGCCGCCGCCACCGCCGTTGAATCCACCAGTTGGCGCTCCGCCTTGCCCTCCGACAAAGATGTAGAGCGTCTCGCCGGGTTTGACCGGAACGGTCGCCTGTGTACGGCCACCACGACCCGTTTCTTTCGTCCTTGGAACATTTGGAGCGCCGGCCGCGCCGTCGGCAACAACGTGAATTGATTTAACGCCTGAGGGAACTTGGAACATCTGCTCTGCGCCGGTGTAGCTAAACGTTTTTTGACCGCCCTCGTCTCGCTCTGCGGCGCTGTTTGCATTGCCCGGCGTCGGCGCGCTTAGCGACGAACCACCGCACGCCGACAGAATTGCAGCCGCAACGCCGACGGTTAAAAAACCTCGAATAGAACGAAGAACGACCATTTTGTCCCCCCGAAAGTTCCTCGACGCAAATGTATTATGCGACGTTTGACCACTCTTCGGCGCTGCCTGCATCGACGAGGCCACGCATCCCTTGACGGGCTCTTTCGCCCGGACGGGCCAGGGCGGGAATCAAGTCTTCCGCAGCAAAACGGTTGACGAGGTGAGTCAGCAGTTGGCTTACCTTAAGGAGGTACGGATGCAAAACGCTACGTTACTTCGCGTCGGTACCCTAGCTCTGGTCTTCTCGCTAATCCTCGGCGGGTGCGGCGGCGCAAAACGAGCCGAAAACAGCGCGGCGAACGCGATGCAGAACGCTGCCCAGCAGGCCGGCGGGGCGGCTAGAAACGGCGCAATGAATGGAGCCGGCAGCGGGGCCAATACCGGATCGCCCGATATGAATTGCGGCGCAGTCAAGCCCGTTTGGGTGAACACGAAGTCAGGCACGTACCACGAACCCGGTGATCCTTATTACGGGCACACTAAGCAGGGCAAGTATATGTGCCCCAGCGCCGCGTGTTCGGCGGGATATCGCGCGACACGATCTGGTCACACGAAACACTCGGAGACGAGCCAGGAATAGCCACCGCGATCGCCGTTAATCGCAGGACGGGCCGAACGTTGAGGATCGATCTTGATGCGTCGCGGCCTGGTACGGCTTGAAGCCGACGTATTGGGTCCCCGCGTAGCCGAACCGCGCCTTGGCCGCCTGGTGCGTATGCGAGTCGTAGCAGTTCTCGTCGAGCAATATGTCTTTGTAGGGCGCTCCGAGGTAAGTTAGTACGTGATCGTCCGAAGCGACGAATTGATTGTTCCGCACGCGAACGTGGCGCGCGCGTCCAATGCCGAAGTTTCCGCCGTTGCCGCCTTCGAACGCGCCATTGTGAAGGACCGAGTTGCGATCGACGGTTGCGCCAATCACTGTCGTCGGGAAGAACGGTGATCCGACAAGGATGCCGGCTTCGACGTTGTCGGTTACGACGTTATCCGAGATAGTGACGTCGCGAGAATGCACGCCGGGGTATTCGGAGGTCACGTAGATGCCCCACGAGCTCCGGCTCACGCGGTTATGTTCGACTTCGACGTCGCGCGAGGCTTGAACGTAGATTCCGACGGCGCCGGCTCCGAGCGTTCGCTTAACGTCGTTGCTACCGACGACGACGTCGCTAACCTGAAGGTCCCAACGCTTGTAGATGGGTGGACGAGTTCCGCCCGTAACGTTGAGCGCGATGCCGGTATTATCGTGAAGCCGGTTTCCGTTGACGTGGTCGTGCGACGTGTTGCCGCTGATCTCTAGCACGTTGCCGTCCTGAACCGCGCAGCGCGCAATCTCGTTATTATCGACCGAGATGCCGGTGAGCGGCCGGCTCGCATAGTAGCCGCGGACTTGAATCGCGCGACCGTTCGCGTACCGGTGCGGCTTCGGTGTTACGTCATGCACGACGTTGCGGGCAATCGTCACGTCGTCGCCGTAACCTTCCACAAAAATTGCG
>DASXGO010000480.1:0-2285 GCA_036489055.1 Candidatus Cybelea sp.
AGCAACCGCATGGCGGCGTCCTGCGGCAGCGCTTCATCGAGTATCGCCGCCAAACGGCGGCGCAGCTTATTGCGGGTCACGGCCTTTCCGATCGATTTGCTTACCGTGATTCCGACCAGAACGCGGGCGTCGCCGGCCGGCGGATCACTGCGATAGATGACGAGACTCTTAGTGGAGAAGCGCCGCCCGTGGCGCCGTAAGCGAGCGAAATCCGCTTGGCGGCTCAGGGCTGCAAAGCGCCGCATCAGACCGTAAGGCGATGACGGCCCTTCTTCCGGCGGCGAGCGAGTACCTTACGCCCGGCCTTGCTTTGCATGCGTTCCATGAAACCGTGCACGCGTTTGCGACGGCGATTATGCGGCTGATACGTCCGCTTCATAACGTCCCTTTAGAGAAGAGTAATGCCCCACACCCTGTGGCAGACAGCCCCTGATTATAGCCAGCGACCCCTTATGGGCGCAAGCACTCCCGGTGCAATGCCCCCGATTTCCTCGGCGGGGATGCGCGCGGACCCCGCCGTAACTTCCTGAAGTTTTGAGTGATTCGAGTATCCAGCCGCCTGCCCGCCGACGCGTCGTCGTCACCGGGCTGGGAGCGGTTACCCCCGTCGGCAATACCCGCGACGAATTCTGGAAGCGTCTCATTGCCGGCGAATCGGGCGTCGCTCCGATCACAGCCTTCGATGCGACGCTCTTCGACGCGCGCATCGCCGCCGAAGTCAAGGATTGGAAACCTGAGGAGCTGATCGGCCGCAAAGAGGCGCGGCGGATGGATCGCTTCACGCAGTTCGGCTACGTCGCGGCGCGCGAAGCGATCGAAGACGCGAAGCTTCCCGATGACGCGGAGTTTAAGAAACGAGTCGGCGGCGTGATCGGTACCGGGATCGGCGGCATCATCACGTTCTGGCTGAACTCCGAGAAGGCGAAGGAGAATGGGACGTGGTCGAAGGTCACGCCGTTCTTCATTCCAATGCTGATGGCCAATGCGGCCCCCGCTCATATCTCGATGGCGTACGGCTTTCAGGGACCGTTCTTCGCAGCGGCGAGCGCGTGCGCGAGCGCGAACGATGCGATCTGCACGGCGTTCAATGCAATCGTGCACGGGGAGGCCGACACCATGGTTGCCGGCGGGAGCGAAGCGACGGTTTCACCGCTCGCGGTCGGCGGTTTCGCCTCGATGCGCGCGCTCTCAACGCGCAACGACGACCCGACCCACGCCAGCCGTCCGTTCGATCGCGAGCGGGATGGTTTTGTGCTCGGCGAGGGCGCGGGCATTCTCGTGCTCGAGGAGTACGAGCAGGCGCGAACGCGGGGTGCAAACATCTACTGTGAGCTGCTCGGATATGGGCAGTCTTCGGATGCCTACGATCTGGTCGCACCGGACCCGGACGGCAACGGAGTCCTTCTTGCCTTCGCGCGGGCCTTTGCCAATGCCGGGATCACGCCCGAGGACGTCGATTACATCAACGCCCACGGCACCTCAACTCCGATGGGCGATCCGGCCGAGTCGAAGGCAATCGAAAAGAGCTTCGGCGAGCACGCTTTTCGGATCGGCGTCAGCTCGACGAAGTCGATGCACGGCCACGCGCTTGGCGCTGCCGGAGGCATTGAAGGCGTCGCCACGGCGCTGGCCGTGGCGCGCGACATCATGCCGCCGACCACCAATTACGAATTTCCCGATCCCGAGTGCCGCCTCGATTACGTTCCGAACGTCGCGCGGCACGCGCCGATTAAGACGGCGCTCTCGAACTCCTTCGGCTTTGGCGGACACAACAGCGTGATCGTCTTCGGCAAGGTCCGTCCCTAAGATTCCGTACTAGCATGAGCGGGGAGAATTACCGGCGTCGCTTGCGCGCGTTGCTTCGGCTTGCCGGCGTGCGACGAGCCGACGACCTGAGCGCGTTCGAGCCTGCGTTCATCCATCAGAGCCACGCGCGGGAACGCGGCGGCGCTTCGAACGATCGCATGGAGTTTTTGGGCGATTCCGTCTTAGGCTGCATCACGGCAGGCTGGCTTTTCGAACGCTTTGCCGAAGAACACGAAGGTTTGCTGACGCTGCGCAGAGCCGCCATCGTCAACGATGCGCAACTCGCCGAGACGGCGCGTCGCCTAGGTTTTGGTTCCCTGACGCGGCTCGGCGCCGGAATGCACGCTGCCGGCGGCGCCGACAACACGTCGGTGCTCGCTGGTGCGTTCGAGGCGTTTGTCGGTGCGCTCTATCTTCGCTTCGGTCTCGAGCGCGCGCGCCGATTCGTCCTTGCCGAGCACATCGACCGGCTCGATCAT
>DASXGO010000499.1:0-5220 GCA_036489055.1 Candidatus Cybelea sp.
CATCTCAGCCTGGTGGGGTTGGAGCTCTTCGCTCGGAAATGCTAGACTCCAAAGCTATGCGCCCCGCCCCCTTAAAGATCGGTCCGATCGAGATTTGGCCGCCGCTCGTTCTTGCGCCGATGTCCGGCGTGACGAATCGGACGATGCGTGCGCTCTATCGGCCGTTCGGCCTCGGCCTTACCGTGACCGAGTTCGTTTCGTCGAACGCGCTGAAGTACGGCAGCCGCCGGACGATGGAGATGATCGACCAGCATGGGCTCGAGAAGCCGGTTTCGACCCAGCTTTGGGGCGACGATCCGTCGACGATGGCGCTCGCGGCGCGCGTCGTGCGCGAGTGCGGCGCCGATATCGTCGATATCAACTTCGGCTGCCCGGCACCGAAAGTAACGAAAACGAACGGCGGCTCCGCCTGCCTGCGCGATCCCGATCGCTGCGAGGCGATCATGCGCGCCGTGGTCGCCGCGGTCGACGTACCCGTTACGATGAAGATGCGCTTGGGGTGGAGCGAGGACGGGCTGGTCTATATCGACGTCGCGCGGCGCGCGCAGCGTGCCGGCGTGCAGGCGGTGACGCTTCACGCGCGCACGGCTAAACAGTTCTATCGCGGCAGCGCGGATTGGGAGCACATCGCTCGGCTCAAGCGCGCGATCGATATTCCGGTGATCGGTAACGGCGATTTGGACGATGCGCAGCTCGCGATGCAGCGCATGCGCGAAAGCGGCGTCGACGCGATCATGCTCGGTCGTGCGACGCTGGGGAATCCGTGGCTGATCTCGCAGGTCGCCGATCTGATGGAAGGCCGCCAGGCACGTCCGCTTCCGTCGCCGGCTGACCGCCTGAGATTCGCGATCCAGCATTACCGCGCGATGGTCGCCGAGCTCGGGGAAGCTCGCGCGGTACCGCAGATGCGCAAGCACGTCGCCCTCTATCTCAAGGGTATAGCGGGCGCAGCGGCCCTGCGCGAACGGATCATGCGGATCGATGGCGCCGATGAGGCAATTGAGGTTATCGAACAGACCATCGCGCGTCTCGAATCACAAGTGTTGGCGGCATGATAGATCAGCGAGCGGATCTGTACGGCGCGGCAACGCCGCAAGAGCTTGCTTCGGAGGTCTACGAAAACTATAAAGAGTTCGTCAATCCACCGCTCGCGCGAGTGATGAAGCTCTCCGGTTCGCCCGTCGAAGTTCGCGCGAGCGGCTGCACGATCTGGGATCACACCGGAAAGGAATACCTGGATTTTGCCGGCGGATACGGCGTCTTCACGCTGGGCTATTCGCATCCGCAGGTCGTTGCAGCCGTCCACGCGCAGCTCGATCGGATCGCACTCTCAGGCAAGACGATGTTCAACGTGTTGCTCGGGCGTGCGGCCCGTCGTCTCGCCGAGCTCGCGCCGGGCGATCTCCAAATTTCGTTTTGGTGCAACAGCGGCACGGAAGCAATTGAAGGTGCGATCAAGCTCGCGCGCGCCGCGACCGGCCGCGCGACGATCGTCGGCACCGAAGATGCGTTTCACGGCAAGACGCTCGGCGCGCTCTCGGTCAGTGGCCGCGAGACCTTTCAAACGCCGTTCCGTCCGTTGCTGGCCGATTCGATCTGCGTTCCGTACGGTCAAACCGACGGCCTCGAAGCGGTTTTGCGCGACGCCGCCGCATTCGTGGTCGAGCCCGTGCAAGGCGAGGGCGGCGTGCACGTTCCGCCGAGCGGATATCTTGCCGCGGTTCGGGCCGTTTGCGACGCGACCGGCGCCCTCCTAGTTGCCGACGAGGTTCAGACCGGATTCGGGCGTTGCGGCTATCGTTTCGCGTGCGAGCGCGACGGCGTCGTCCCCGACGTGATGACGGTTGCAAAAGGGCTCTCGGGCGGAGTCGTTCCGGTCGGTGCTTTCATCGCGCGCCCGGCAATCTGGAACCGTGCGTTCGGCAAAGCGCCGCTGCTGCACACCTCGACGTTCGGCGGTAACGAGCTCGCGTGCACGGCTGCGCTCGCAGCAATGGAGGTTTTGGAAAAGGAGGGGCTCGTGGAAGCGGCTCGCGTCCGCGGCCTGCAGCTCTTGCGGGGCGCGCAAGAAATCGCCGCGCAATATCCCGAGATCGTGGCGGAGGTGCGTGGACTGGGGCTCTTGGTCGGCGTCGAGCTCACCAACGAAGGGTATGGCGGATGGATCATCCCCGAGATGCTCAAGCGCGGCGTGACCGCCGCGTGGACGCTCAATGCGCAGCGGGTCATTCGGCTCGAGCCCCCGCTGATCGTGAGTGCAGGCGAAGTCGATCGCGCCCTCGACGCGTTGCGCGCCGGCGTCGCGACCGCAATTGAGAAGCTGGGCGCCCTCTAACGCGCGCATGCCGTATGTCGAGAGCAGAATCGCCGTCGCTGCCCCCGCGCGCCGCGTGTACGACCTGGCGAAGGATCAGGAACGATTCCCGGAGTTCATGCCGGATGTGGAGACGGTGACGATTCTGCAACGCACGCCCGCCTCCGTCGTCTCGCGATGGAAGACGCTGGTGGAAGAAGCGCCGATCGAGTGGACCGAGGAAGACCGTTTCGATGACGCGGCGCTGCGGATAGACTACAAATTGATCGAGGGCGATCTCGATAAGTTCGAAGGCGCTTGGACGTTCGAACATCGCGACGGCCTGACGCACGTCGTCCTGGGCGTCGATTACGATTTCGGCGTGCCGACGCTTGCGGAACTCATCGGCCCGACGCTGGAGAAGAAAGTGCGCGAGAACAGTGAGATGATGTTGGAGGCACTCAAGCGCGAAGCAGAACGGGGATCTTCAGCGTGAATAAATTCTGCTTCGTCATTCATCCGCTTTCCTTCGAGGACATCGCACGCTACGAACCGAGTGCCAAAGGCAAAGGCGAGCCGATTCTCCGCAAGATCATGGAATGGATGCCGTCGTATTCGGCAGTGCACGTCACCGGCGTGCGCACGCCCGACGGTCGCGAAACCGAAGGCTGGTTCGTCGCCGCGCCGCTGCTCCCGCAGCAGCTCGTCGAATTCCCGCGCGAAGAAGTTTACGAACGCGTCGTGCGTGCCATCGACATCGGCGCGCAGCTTGGTGCAGGCGTTGCGGGACTCGGCGCCTTTACTGCGGTGGTCGGCGATGCCGGAATCACGATCAACGAACGTTCGCCGATACCGGTAACGACGGGCAACTCGCTGACGATCGCTGCGGGCGTTCAGAGTCTCTTTCGCGGCGCGCGAGAAATGCAGATTGACGCGGCGTCGTCGACCGCAGTCGTGATCGGTGCGACGGGCTCGATCGGGAGCGCTTGCGCCCGGCTGATCGCCCCGAACGTCGCTCGGATGATCCTCGTTGCGCGAAACGAGACGCGCTTGCGTAAGTTTCACGAGGCCGTCGCCGGCGAGCTCGGCTGCGCCAGCGAGTTCACGACCGACATCGCCGCGGCCGTATCCCGCGCGCAGCTCGTCCTGACGGCGACGACGTCGACGCAAGATGTCATTCATCCGCAGGACCTTCAAGCCGGTGCCGTCGTCTGCGAGCTATCGCTGCCGCACGACGTCAGCCGGAATGTCGCGCAGCAGCGGCCCGACGTCTTGGTGATCGAGGGCGGCAACATGGTCGTTCCCGGCAATCCGCGATTCGAGCGCGTTCGCGAGCCCGGCACCGAGTTCGATTTGAATCTACCGCCGCGGACCGCTCTAGCATGCATGAGCGAAACGATGATCCTGGCACTCGAGGGGCGCCTGGAGCCGTACACGCTCGGGCGCGGCATCGAGTTGGCAAAGGTCATTGAGGTTGCAGCAATGGCGCAGCGCTGCGGGTTCGAGCTCGCCGACATGCGCGCATTCGATGCGGCAATCACGCCTGAGAAGATAGCCTCCACGCGCGCGGCAGCCCTTCGACAGGCTCAGGGCAAGCTGGGAGTGATGCCGTGAAAACGGTTGTTTCGGTTTCGCTGGGGTCGAGCGGCCGCGACCATCGCGCGCACGTCGCTTTCATGGGTGAAGAGTTCGACATTTCGCGCATCGGGACGGACGGTAAGCTCGACGCCGCGATTGCGAAGGTTCGCGAGCTCGACGGGCAGGTCGACGCGATCGGCTTAGGCGGAATTGACGTCTACCTCTACGCCGGACGCCACCGATACGCGCTGCGCGACGGTTTGAGGCTGCTCGACGCCGCCAAGGTGACGCCCGTTGTGGATGGCAGCGGTCTGAAGAACACGCTCGAGCGCAAGGCCGTCGCCTACATGCAGGACGAACTCGGGATCGAACTGCGCGGCCGCCGCGTCTTGATGGTCAGTGCCTTGGATCGCTTCGGCATGGCGCAGGCCTTCGTTGAGGCGGGCGCGGACGTTCTCTTCGGCGACTTCATCTTTGCGCTCGATAAGGACATCCCGGTGCGCGATCTGCATGAGTTCGAGGCGATGGCCGAAAAGTATCTTCCCGACGCTTGCAAGCTGCCGTTTCAATTCTTCTATCCGACCGGTAAGAAACAAGAGAAACCGCCGGAGCCGAAATACCCGCAGTACTACGAGCAGGCAGAAATCATCGCCGGCGATTTTCATTTCATGCGACAGTACATGCCCGATCGGCTCGACCGCAAGATCGTTTTGACCAACACCGTCACGCAGGCAAACCTCGACGAGCTTGCGTCGCGCGGCGTCGAGCTGCTCGTAACGACGACGCCCGACATCGGCGGGCGCTCGTTCGGAACCAACGTACTGGAGGCTGCGCTGTTGGCATTGCTCGGCAAGCGCTGGAGCGAGGTGCAGCCCAGCGATTACGAGCGGCTCTTGCGCGCGCTCGACCTCAAACCACGCGTCGTGACCTTGTCACGCTGACCGTGCCGAAGGGCGACTCGGTCGCGGGTGTTTGGGGGTGCGGGGACGGGGTATACTCCGACGGCGTAGTCGGGAGAAGGGTTCGTCCAGGCCCTTTAGAACAAACCGCGCCAGCGTTGCGAACGCCACTCAATTGCTTAGGGGCTGCTCGTCATGAGCGCCCTCCGAGGATCAATAGTTGAACGAGAAGGAGATCGTACTTACCGCGGAAGGTCTCGCGAAGTTGGAGCACGAGCTCGACGAGCTCAAGAGCGTCCACCGTCGCGAGGTCAACGACCGCATTCGCCAAGCCAAAGAGTACGGCGATTTGAGCGAAAACGCGGAGTACGAAGACGCAAAACAGGAACAAGCCTTCATCGAGGGGCGTATTCTCAAGCTCGAGGCGATGATTCGCAACGCGCGCCTGAT
>DASXGO010000488.1:0-2152 GCA_036489055.1 Candidatus Cybelea sp.
CTTCCAACTCGTTTACGACCAGCTCGAGTCGCAACGGATCACGACGAAGCGCCCTTAACGGTCACCGAATCGCCAGGGCGCTTCCGGGGTGACCGTGCACTCGAACGGGCTCGATGTGCCTTGCTGCCTGACTGACGAACCATATGCAGAGCAGCGTCAGAAGCGCGGCATCGTCGAGCGCACCCAGCACCGGAACGTCGCCGAAGAGGTCGACCGGAGAGATGATCAATAGCCCGATCGCGGCGGCAACCAGCTTCAGCGATACCGGGACCCGAGCGTCGCGCAGCAAGGGCACGGTTCGAAAGATGGCCGTCTTCCGCGGCAAAGAGCAAGCGTGGAATTTTCATCGGACCGTACTACTCCAGATGGATGCAAGTGTTCCAAACCCGCGGCCTTCGCTTATTGTGGCGTGCCGTTACCTTCGCGGCTGGACAACGTAGCGGAATTGGCCCGGCGCCCACGCACACGTGCTTCCGTCGTTCATGACGAACGACTCGCAGCCATCGACCTCAGGGTTGAAATCGGCATTGAGGGACTTCGTCGCGGGCCAATTCACGGCAGGCTCCTGGCGCGCCGCGGCGCGCGCTTTGGTGTTCGAGAACTGTGGTGACTTCGTAAGCGCATTGAGCGCACCCGCGAGCCTTCTTGCATCATCCATGAAAGCAGCGTTCTTCGTAACGGCTTCATGTCCGCGTCGCTTGACGGGAAATAGCGCGATGCCCAGGTCGAGCGCCTTCCTCCCCTTGGGCGGGTTGCGCGTAAACTCGGCAAGACGGCTCAGCATCGCCCGGATCTCAGCGAGCTCGTGTTCGTTCACGAAAATTAACGAATGGCGAACGTGAAAGTATTTCGCGGGGAATGCCCCGTTCCGCAAACCTCGCTCGAACTCGGCCGTCTGGGCCGCTACGACCGACGCGTACAAGCGGCGTAACGATTCCGGCGTCCGCGCCTTGCCTTTAAACGAAAATCTTAACCGTTCGTCATCGACAATCGCGTAAAGCCGCTCCGGTGCGCCTTTCTCGCCTTGGCGCGTGCCGCGCTCCATGAGCGCGCCCACCGCGACGAGCGCCTTGACGTGCCGGTAGAGTGACGCCGGCGGCACCTCCGGGAGTGCCTGCGCAACGTCATTAATGGTTTGTGTGCCGCTCAGTTCGAAGCAGCGCAATATCTCCAGCCGAACCGGATGGAGAACTGCGTCACGGAGTGCGGTACTCTTGACTAGTCGAGCCAACGTTCTATATTATTCTCAGAAGTGATAATTACTGGATTGCTCCTGGCTTCCCTTCTGGTCGACGGAGAATTCGCGGCGATCGGCGCCGATACGCCCGGATGCGCCGTGGCAGCCTCTCGAAACGGGCGGACCGTCGTTGAGCGAGCCTACGGGCGAGCCGACCTCAATCTCAACGTCCCACTGACAGCCGATTCGATATTCTATATCGCCTCCGACTCCAAACAGTTCACAGCGGCCAGCGTCGCGTTACTCGTCGACGCAGGAAAGCTGCAGCTCGGCGATTCGGTCGTGAAGTGGATTCCGGAGCTTCCGGCGACGGTATACGCCCCGGTGACCATCCGCGATCTCATCCATCACACGTCGGGCGTGCGCGATTACTGGGGCCTGTTCGATATCGAGAGCCGCTCGAAAACGGAACCTTTCACGCAGCACGATTTTTTACGGTTGATGGCTCGCCAGCGCAGCCTCAATTTCAAACCCGGATCGCGCTTCGAATATAGCAACTCGGGATATGCGCTGCTCGCCCTTATCGTTGAGCGCGCGTCGGGTCAGCCGCTCGCCGCATTTGCGGCCGAGCGCATTTTTCGTCCGCTCGGAATGACGCAGACATCGTTTGGTGCGGATCACCGAGCCGTTTTAGCCGGGCTGGCTACGGGCTATGGATTCGACGACGGAATGTACGAGATCGTGCCGGCCACCGTCGAGCCGCTCGGAGATGGGGGCGTGCGGACGACGGTGGGTGACCTCGTGCTTTGGCTCCAAAACCTCGCGCAAAACCGGCTTGGGGACGACCCGCGGCACGTCGGCACCATGCTCTTGGAACCAGGCCGGCTCAACAATGGCGATACGGTCGGCTACGCGTTCGGCCTCGCAATTGGCAAGCGTGATGGGTACCTGATGTACGATCACACCGGTTCCTAC
>DASXGO010000007.1:0-8270 GCA_036489055.1 Candidatus Cybelea sp.
TGGCGATCGTTGCAACCGGGACGATCGGCATCTGGGAGCCGAGCAGCGAATATCAGCTGCGCGTTCTTGAAATTGCGCCGGTCGGGGTCGGCGCGATTGCCGCCAAAGTTGAAGCGCTGCGCAAACGGCTTCAGGCCGAAGGGCTCTTCGATCGGGCCCGCAAGCGCGAATTCGCAAAATTCCCGCGACGCGTCGCGCTCGTTTCCGCGCGCGGCAAAGGGGCGGACGACTTCGAGACGACCTTGCGTGAGAAATCGCCCAACGTTGCCGTGAGATTCATCGAGACGCGCGTTCAAGGCGAAGGCGCCGAGATCGACATTGCCGACGCAATCGATCGCGCGTCGCGCGAAGACGTTGACGCGATCGTGCTGCTGCGCGGCGGAGGTTCGTACGAAGACCGCTATCCCTTCAACACCGAGCCGGTAGTACGGGCAATCCTGCGCTCGCGCCATCCGGTCGTGACCGCCATCGGCCACACGGGCGACACCCACCTCGCCGATGAAGTCGCCGATGCGGTCTTCAAGACGCCGACGGCGGCCGCCGAGTACATTGCCGGTGCATGGGCTGAAGTAACTGCGCGGATTGCACGGCAGCGGGAACGGCTGGCACGCGCCATCGACGGCGTCGTCGTGCGCTGCGCTCAACGGCGCGACACGGCCGATCAAATGTTGCGTCACGCGATCGACCGTCGCAGCTCGCAGCTGCGTCAGCGGCTGCTTCAGCTTGAAAATTGGCTGGAACGCCAGAACCCCCGCCATCGGCTCGGCGAGCGCGCGACCCGGCTTACCGCAACGATCGTTAGGCTCGACGGCGTGCGCGATCGCGTCCTCACCAAGAAAACCAATGCGCTTGCGCTTGCGCGAAGCCGGCTGGCTTCGGTTAATCCCGAAGGACCGCTCGAGCGCGGATACGCGATCGTAACCCTTGCCGGACGCGCGCTCCGCGACGTTCGCGAAGTTCGTACCGGCGACGAAATCGAAGCGAAGCTCTTTCACGGGAGGCTTGCAGCAAGCGTCGAACGGGTGATGCGCGATGAGTGACGGCGGCGGTTTCGAGGCGAAGCTCGACCGCATCGATGTGATCGTCAAGGAACTCGAAAGCGGCGATACCAAGCTCGACCGCGCGATCGAGCTCTTCAAGGAAGGCAAACAACTTGCGCGCGAGTGCGAAGAGCTGCTCAAGAGCGCGCAACTGCAGATCGAAGAGGCAATGTCGGACGCGGCGCCAGGCGGAAAGCCGCGCGTCAAGGCCAACGAGCTCGACGATCAGATTCCGTTCTAAATGCGTCGTCTGCCTCTACGCCATCGAGTTGCTTGCCGGCTGCTAGTTGGCTAA
The DNA here is from genome assembly GCA_036489055.1 of Candidatus Cybelea sp. Taxonomy (GTDB): domain Bacteria; phylum Vulcanimicrobiota; class Vulcanimicrobiia; order Vulcanimicrobiales; family Vulcanimicrobiaceae; genus Cybelea. The sequence goes on from DASXGO010000007.1 coordinate 1,336, forward strand.
CCTGGATCGCGTGGCTCGCGCTCGCCGGCGCGTTCGCAGCGGCGGGCTGGCTCATAATCGAGCTAACCCGGCGCCCGCAGCGGATGTGGATCATGAACGTCGTCTGGCCCGTGACCGCGCTCTACATGGGCCCGCTGGCGATTTGGGCGTATCGCACTATGGGAGATGCCCGCAAAACCGCCGGCCCCCGACCGTTTTGGCAAAGGACGTTCGTCGGGACGACGCACTGCGGAAGCGGATGCACGCTCGGCGACATCATCGCCGAATTTTGGGTTTTTTACGGCGGGCTCGCATTCTTCGGAGCTTCTCCCGTTAGGATGTTCTGGACGTATCTCGTCGTGAGTTACGCGCTAGCATACGTGCTCGGGATTGCTTTTCAGTACTTCAGCATCGCTCCGATGCGAGGCGTATGGGGTATGCCGAGCCTTTGGGCGGCGATCAAGGCGGATACGCTCTCGCTGACGGCATTTGAAGTGGGACTCTTCGGATGGATGGCGCTGATGCACTTCGTCATCTTTCAGCCCCGCCTCGAGCCGAATCAAGCCGCGTACTGGTTCATGATGCAGATTGGCATGTGCATCGGATTCTTGACCTCGTATCCGATGAATTGGTGGCTCGTCAAAGCCGGCATCAAGGAGTCGATGTAGTCGCTCCCTTATGCCGCGCAGGACGCGTTATCGCCGCCGAAGAGAACCGCGAGTTGACGTAAACATGCGCCGGTTATCGTGGGGGAACGCCGCAGTGGAAAAAGGTCGCACGTACACCGTAGTTCCAGGCCTCCTCAGCTCAAAGGGGAATGCTTGGCTAAACGGGAGGATGGATCATGCCGTCTACAATTAGCATCGGCTCAACCGGGGACGACGTCAAGCGGCTGCAGCGCGTGCTCGCGCGTCATCTGCTCTGGAACCCTTTCGGACCGATCACCGGTACGTTCGATTCGAGTCTCGAAACGGCTGTGAAGAATTTTCAGCAGAGCCACGGTTTGACGGTCGACGGAATCGTTGGTCCGCAAACGTGGTCGGCTCTGCCGAGCTATCGCGAAGCGTCACCGCGACTGCAGCATGGATCGAATGGACCCGGCGTAGCGTGGCTGCAGAAGACGCTCTCCGGCGCGAACGTCGCCGTAATGTTCGCTCCGTACACAGGTGCCATCGACGGAATTTTCGGTTCGGCGACCGAGGCCGCCGTTCGGGCCCTGCAAACATGGGCCGGAGTCTCGGTCGACGGCATTGTCGGCGACGATACGTGGTTCGTTTGGATGACTCCAGGTTCGGCTCAGCAGCTGACGGTTGAAGGCGCGAGCGGCCTGACGAACGGTCTATTGTAAATATCTTTGTAATGAAGGTCCGGCTCGATGCCGCCGTCGCCGACCATAGCGGCATCACGCGCTCGCAAGCGCGAAGCCTCATCATGGAAGGACGTGTCAGCGTCGACGGGACCCTGGCGACCAAGGCCGGCCAGAGCGTCGCGCCGGACGCCAAAATCGAAGTCGAGCGACCCCGCCGATTCGTCAGCCGCGGCGGCGAAAAACTGGAGCGCGCGCTCGACGTCTTCGGCATCGACGTTCGCGGTGCGACTGTGCTCGACGTCGGCGCCTCAACCGGCGGCTTCACCGATTGTCTGTTGCAGCGTAGTGCCGCTGCCGTCACGGCATTGGACGTCGGCTACGGGCAGCTCGACTGGCGATTGCGCAACGACCCGCGCGTGCGCGTCATGGAGCGCACCAACTTCCGAAAACTCGCGAACGATGCGTTCCCTGAGGGCTTCGACCTCATTACCATCGATACGTCCTTCATTTCGCTGCGCACGATCTTGCAGCGCGCGACGGCATACTTGCGCGAGGACGGCGCGATCGTCGCGTTGGTGAAACCACAGTTCGAAGCGGGACGCGAGCGCGTCGGCGCGGGCGGCGTCGTCCGGGATCCGGAAACGCATCGCCACGTCCTGAGCGAGCTGCGTGCCGGAGCGGGCGCTCTTGGCCTGGCGGCGGTCGGACTGACTGCGTCGCCCCTGCTCGGACCGGCGGGAAACCGCGAGTTCTTGATGGAGCTGCGGCGGCGCGGCGATGCTTTCGACGACGCACGACTCGAGGCGGTGCTTGGCGAAGGATGATGGCGATGCTGGCGGTTGAAAAAAAAGTCGTCGGGCTCTACGTGGACACGGCGCGCGAGCACGCCCGGTCGATCGCAGCGCGCATTGCCTCCGACTTTCGCGCGAGCGGCTTCGAAGTCGTCGACGGTACCAGCGTCGCTGCGGCGGCGCTATTGATTACGGTCGGAGGCGACGGCACGCTGTTGCGTGCCGCGCGCTTCGCAATAGACTACGATGTTCCGTTGCTCGGCATCAACACCGGCCGCTTGGGCTTTCTCACGGAGCTCGACGAAGACGATCCGCGGCTGGACGATCTGCCGGCGCTCGTCGCCCGCGGCTTGTACACGGACGAGCGCACTGCGCTGCAGGCCGAATATGGAGAGCAGCGGTTCTTTGCGCTCAACGACGTCGTCGTGCGCAAGGGCGAGGTGTCGCGGCTCGTTCCCTTCGGGCTGCGCGTTGACGACGGGTCGGCTACCCAGATCGCTGCGGACGGTATCTGCGTCGCAACGCCGACCGGTTCGACGGCATACTTTTTATCGGCAGGCGGTTCGCTCATCGCGCCGAGCGTCGACGCCTTCGGCGTCGTACCGCTGCTGCCGCACACGCTCTTTTCGCGGCCGTTGATCGTTCCATCGACCTCCCGAATCGAAATCACCTCCGATCTGGAGTCGGCGCAAGCGCATCTGGAGTGTGACGGGGACGTGCTCTGCGAAGTCGCCCCTAGCTCGTGCGTCGCCATTCGATTGCATCCAAAGCGGGTCTACTTTGCGCGCACCGCGCCCCTGCATTTCCTGGAGCGGCTCGAAACCAAGATGCTTTGGGGCGTTTCCATCAAGGATCCTCGTCGGTAGCGAACCTCTGTAAAACGTCATAAGATGTTACGACAACTGCAGATCGAGGATTTCGGACTCATCGCGCATGCCGACGTCGAATTCGCCTCGGGCGCGACGATCTTCACCGGCGAAACGGGCTCGGGAAAGACGATGCTTCTCGGGGCGCTGGATTTTGCGCTCGGCGCGCGTGCCGGCGGCGACGTCGTACGGCGCGGCGCGCGCAAGGCGCAAGTAACCCTCATCTTCGATCCCGACGAAGCGCTGCGCGAGCGGCTCGCCGCCGAGGGCTTCGCACTCGATCGCGGCGAGGCCGGCACGATTGCGCGCGAAATGAGCGACGGCGGACGTTCGACGTTACGGCTCAACGGGCGCAGCGCTACGGCGGCGCAAGTTCGCGAGCTTCGCGAAACAGTCGCGGAGATCGTCGGCCAGCATGAGGCACAGCGGATGCTCACGCCTGCGTACCATCTCGAGCTCCTCGATCGCTTTGCGGGAGAAGAAGCGTTGACGCTGCGGCAGCGCGTCGCATCGGCGTATGCGCGCGCACAGCAGCTCGCCACGGAACTTGCACGAATCGAGCAAGACGAACGTGCGGCGCGAGAACGTTACGACGATGCGGAATTCGCGACCCGAGAGATCGAGGAAGCGCGCCTCCAGCCCGGCGAACCGGAGCGACTGCGCGAGCGCCGCGAGTATCTCGACAACGTCGAACGGATCGCCGCGGCACTCCATGCCGCGCACGAAGCGCTTGCAGGCGACGAGCGCGGAGCGACGGGTGCGCTTGGGAACGCAGCCGCGTCGCTGGCGGCCGTAGCGAAGTTCGATCCTTCGCTAGGCGATCTGGCTCAGCGCGCGAACGCGCTGCAATCCGAAGCGGTCGATATCTCGTCGGAGCTGTCGCGCGAGCTCGACGGAGCGGAGTACGATCCGGCCGAGTTGGAAGCAATCAACGCTCGTCTCGATTTGATCGAACGTTTGAAGCGAAAGTACGGGCCAACGCTCGAGGAGATCGGAGTCGCGGCAATCCGCGCCCGGACGATCGTCGACGAGTACGAGGGTCGAGACCGGCATGCGGCCGAGCTGCAAGAAAATGCTGCGGCTGCGGCAGTTGAGCTGCGCGAAGCCGCGGCGGCCTTGAGTGCGGCACGAACGAAGGCGGCGACGAAGTTGAGCAAACGCGTTCTCACGGAGTTTGCCGAGCTTGCGCTTGCGTCCGGACGATTTTCGGTCGCGCTGGAGCCGCTCGAACGGATCGGTTCCAGCGGAGCCGAGCGCATCGAGTTCCTCTTTGCGGCAAACGCGGGCGAGCCCGCACTCGCGCTCTCGCGCGTCGTCTCCGGCGGGGAGCTCTCGCGGGTATTGCTGGCCATCGTCGTCGTGCTCGCCGGCGCGCGCGACGCCGGCAGTGCGCTGGTTTTCGATGAGATCGACGCCGGCATCGGGGGCGCCACCGCGACCGCCGTGGGCGCGCGCATCGGCGAACTCGGGCGGCGCGGTCAGGTCGTCTGCGTTACCCATTTGGCGCAGCTGGCGACCTGGGCCGATCGGCATTACGTCCTGGAAAAGATCGAGGAGAAGCGGCAGACGACGATCGTCGCGCGTTCGATCGTGGGCAAGAAAGAGCGTGAGGCCGAGATTGCGCGTATGCTTTCAGGCGAGTCGCACGACGCGGCGCTGCGGCACGCCCGGGCGCTGCTTGCACGCAATGCCTCGTCGGCCTAGTGCGCCTAAGATTTACGCGGGCCGTGCAGTCGGCACAAACTCCATATAAGCGGCCGTCCGTTCCGCGTCGGGCACGCCGTAATAGCGAGCGATCACGTGGAGCGCCGCCGAAATTCCCGAAGTCAGCCCGCCCGCGGTGACGATCGCGCCGTTGTCGACGAACCGTTGACCGCGTACCAGCGTGACCTTCGGAAACTGCTTAGCGAACGCGTCGTAGTAGTCGTGGTGCGTCGTCGCCGATTTGCCGTCCAAAATTCCCGACATCGCGAGTTTGAACGCGCCCGTGCAGACGGACATCGTGACGTCGACCTTGCCTTGCAACGCACGCAAGAGCTCCATGAACGTTTCGGAGTGATTCGACTGCGCGCCGACTACGAAAACGTTGGGAATGAACGGAATCGAATCGAAGGAGTACGTCGGCTCGATGCGCAGCCCGCCTACCGTCTCTACGACCTGCGTCGTTTCGGCCACCGTGCTCAGTTCGAACGGCATGTCGCCGTTGGGGAACATCACGTCCTGAAAGGTCTCCCACGGACCGGCCAAGTCGATTAGGTTAGCGTTGTTGGAAATCGCAAACGCCACTCTGATGCGCCCATTCTTCGGAGGAGCGATCGGCGCGCCTGGCTCGATCGGCGCGATCGGCGACTCTGCGGCGTTCGAGCGTGCATTGGCGGTCGCGCCCAGTAAGATACCCGTCGTGGCGAGAACGGTACCTAATGCTTCACTGCGTCTCATGGAACACAGTATCGCAGAACTGCCGCGCTTTCGGCTTGGACGTCCTTAAGCAGCGGCTGTTAAAATCGTTCTAGACATCGTGATCGAGAGACTCAATCCCGGTCAATGGTACGGGCAGGTCGAGCGTTCGCAGATTATCGGCGGAACGCTGCTGTCGGTCGTCTATCACGACCGCCCTCGCAAGATCGGCGTGCACGAACATCAGCTGTCGTACTTTCTGCTGCCCTTCGCCGGGGGCTATCGTGAGACGCGCGACGGCGTGACGATCCAATACGAGCCGTTCAGCATCGCTTTCCACCCTGCCGGTTTCGTCCATTCGGACGAGATACTCGGTCCGGAGCGATTCTTCGCCATCGAGTTTCAAGCCGAGTGGCAAGATCGCGTCGGGCACCTCTTCGATCCCGCTGCGTGGCGTTTCGAGCTGCAGCATGGCGAAGCGGTCTGGCTCGCCGTCGGGCTACTGCAGCGTTTTCTGCACGACGAACTCGACGACGTCTTCGAGGTCGATGCCGTCGTATCTGAAATGCTCGGCATCGCACTCCGCTTGGTCGACGGCGATCGACCGCAGCGGGTTTGGGTCAGCGACGTTAAACGCTTACTTCGCGAAGAATACGCCAATGGTATCTCGCTTCCCGAGCTCGGTAGCCGGATCGGAATCCATCCAGCATCGCTCTCGCGCGGCTTCCGTCTCGGCGAGGGAATCACGGTGGGCGAATATCTTACGCGCGTTCGCGTCCAGCAGGCCTGTCGCCGGATGATCGATCGGGACGCCTCGCTGGCCGACATCGCCGCAGCCTGTGGCTTCGCCGACCAAAGCCACCTCACGCGCGCTTTCAAAAGCGTCACCGGCTCGGCGCCCGGAGTCTTTCGTGACCTCGTCGCCAGGCAGTCGCGAGCTACGGAATCTGGTGGACTTTGAGCACGTTGGTCCCGCCGAATCCGACCGGCATGCCGGTGGTAAAAGCGATCAGATCGCCGGAGCGGACCAGCCCTTCGTGCACCATTTGACGTTCCGTCATGTAGAGTAAGACGTCGATCGAGGCGTACTGATCGATCAGAAGCGATTCGGTGCCCCACAGCAGCGCTAGCCGGCGGGCGACGCGCGGCTCCGGCGTTAATGCGACGATTTTCGCGCTCGGTCGAAACGCCGCGATGTGATGGGCCGTGTTGCCGGTCGTCGTACCCGTCACGATGTAAGGGATTTTCAACTCCGTGCTGGCTCGCGTCGCCGCTTCCGCGATCGACGAAGCGATCGTCGGCTCGATGTTTTCCAAGCGGCGATCGCGCAACGATGCGTGCGGATAATGCTTCTCGACCTCGCGCGCAATCTCGGCCATCGTTCGTACCGCTTCGGTGGGATACGCGCCAAGCGCGGTTTCGGTCGAGAGCATCACCGCATCGGTTCCGTCGAGAATTGCGTTGGCAACGTCGGTTGCTTCGGCGCGCGTCGGTCGCGGCGACGCAACCATCGATTCGAGCATCTGCGTCGCCGTGACGACCGGTTTGCTCGCCCGATTGCACTTGGCGATGATCTCCTTTTGAATAATCGGA
>DASXGO010000021.1:0-2989 GCA_036489055.1 Candidatus Cybelea sp.
AACACCGCGTAGATACCAAACGTCGCCGGCCGTCCGAGGCGGTCGATCATCGTGAGAAAGAATTGCGAGACGAGAAAGTTGCCGACCCAGTTCGCAAGCGTCGAGAGCGACATGCCCAGCCCGCGCACCGGCAGCGGAAAGATTTCCGAGATCAGGAGCCATACGATCGGACCGAGACTGAAGGCGAAGCAGCCGACGTAAACCATCATGCTGACGAGCGTGATGCTTCCCAATACGCCGGAGAGATGCGGCTTGGAGAACGCGAATGCCATCGTTGAGAGCGCGAGAAACATGCCGGTCAACCCAAGGTAAAGCAGCGGCTTGCGTCCGATCCGATCGACGAAAAAGATTGCGATGAGCGTCATGAGGCAGTTGACGGTTCCGACGAGTGTTTGGGCAAAAATGGAGGCCGAGGCCGAAGCGATTCCCGCCATTTCGAAGATCTGCGGTCCGTAGTAGATCACGGTATTGATGCCGGTGATCTGCTGCAGCACGGCGAGCGCGATCCCGATGTAGAGCGCGAGCCGAATTGAAGGCTGCGCGAATGCGTCGAAACCCGCTTGTTTGGTGCGTAAACTCTCGGCAATTGACGACGCTTCGCTCGCGGACGCAACGGGATCGTCGTAGATGCGATCGAGCTCGGAGCGCGCCCGTTCCGCGTAGCCGATTTTGAAAAGATAGCGCGGACTCTCCGGCATAACGAGCATTCCGACCACGAGCACGAGCGAAGGAACGAGCGCGAGCCCGAGCATCCACCGCCAGCTTCCGCCCGCCGCGAAGCCGTAATCGATCAAATATGCCGCCAAAATTCCGACCGTGATGGCAAACTGATAGAGCGATACGAGCGCGCCGCGCGAGTTCGCAGGCGCGACTTCGGAGATGTAGAGCGGTGCGACGACGGAGCTGAAGCCGATGCCGATGCCGACGATGAATCGCCCGGAAAGAAGAATCGTCTCATTCGGCGTGAAGGCCGAAACGAGCGCGCCTACGAGAAAGACGATGCCGGCGGCGAGCAGCGTGCTGCGCCGCCCGATTCGATCGGCGACGTTTCCGGCCAGTAGCGCGCCGAGCATGCAGCCCAACAGCACCACGCTAATCGTAAACGCTTGCAGCCGCTCGGGAAGAGCGAAGTCCTTGCTGATAAAAAGGATGGCGCCCGAGATGACGCCGGTGTCGTAACCAAAGAGCAATCCGCCCAGCGCTGCAACGGAGGCAACCAGTAGAACGAATGGCCGCATGCAGGCGGATTTGCAGCCGCCGCCGGAACGCTCCTCTTCAATGGAGCTTGCACGAGATCTCACGCCGGCATTGCAGTATGCGCGCGGCCACGGACTCCACGCGCTCGTTCTCGCGCGCGGCGACGACGTGCTGGCGCAAGAGTTCGGGAACGGTTTCGATGCCGGCACGCCGCAGCCGCTCTACAGCGGGACGAAGAGCTTCTGGGGAGTGACCGCGCTCTACGCGCGCGCAGACGGACTGCTCGATCTGGACGAACCCGTCGCTGCAACGATCGAATCGTGGCGAGGCGACGCGTGGAAACGCCGCGTTACGCTACGCATGTTATTGACGCTGACGGCCGGCTTCGGCTTCGGTGGACTCGGCGCGAGCGTTCCTCCGTACGAACGCGCGATCGAAACGGCGCTGCGGGACGAACCGGGAACGCGGTTCACGTACGGTGGAATACCGCTGCAAGTCTTCGGTGCGGTGCTCGCGCAGAAACTCGGAAAAAAAATCACGCCGCACGACTACTTGCGCGAACGGATCTTGAACGGCGCCGGCATCGCGGTCGCGCGTTGGCGAACGTTGAGCGACGGTTCGCTCCCCTTGCCGACCGGCGCGTCGCTCTCTTCGCAAGACTGGCTAGCCTACGGCCGCTTCATGCTCGCTCGGCGTTCCGAGCTCGCCGAGTGTTTCAAACCGTCGGCCGTTAATCCGCGCTACGGCTTAGCATGGTGGCTCGGTGCGCGCGGCGCTCCACCCGATCTCTTCTACGCGAGCGGTTCGGCCGGGCAAGCGCTCTACGTCGTACCGTCGCTCGGCGTGGTTGCCGTTCACTTTGCGAAGAGCTCTTCGTACCGCCATGAGGCATTCCTGAAGCGTCTTTTCGCGTAATCGGACGGAGGAGGCACGCTCGACTGCGGCATAGTGCGGCCGTACACATGAAAATACGTCGTCTTTTTCCGCGCGGCGCTGTACTGTCGCTTGCGCTGGCTGCGTCAGGCTGCGGCGGCATCCAATCCTCGTTGCCGTCCATGCAGCAGAGCAACGCTCTGCGCGCACTCAACGAAACCGGCGCGGGCAAGATCTCGCACATCGTTTACATCGTGCAAGAGAATCGCAGCTTCAACAACATGTTCATGGGGTATCCGGGCGCGCACACCGTAACCACGGGGAGAACGTCCTCCGGAAAGACGGTCAAACTCAAGCCGGTCAGCCTCACGGCTCAGTACGACATCGATCACTCCGCGAACGCGATGTTTGCCGCCTGCCGCGGCACGGGGCAGCTTCCGGGGACGCACTGCCGGATGGACGGCTTCGATAAGGAACAAGCATTCGGCGGGCCAAAGGATTACCCGCAGTACGTCTACGTTCCGCACCCCGAATCGAAGCCGTATTGGGACATGGCGCACGAATGGGTGCTCGCCGATAAGATGTTCCAGTCGCAGCTCGACGAAAGTTTCGTCGCGCACCAATACATCATCGCGGCCCAAGCCGCGTGGAGCGTCAATCTCCCGAGCGGCGCGTGGGGTTGCAGCGGTGGAAGCTACGATATTGTCTCGACCGTTACCAAGAGTCGCGGACTGGACGGGCCGAAGATTATACCGTGCTACGACTATACGACGCTCGGCGACGAGCTGGACAAGGCGCACCTCTCGTGGCGCTTCTACGCGGCCGCCTACGGCAGCGCGTCCAGCGGCGACGGTTCGTACTGGTCGAGCTACCAGGCCGTCGATCACATTTACAATGGCCCTGATTGGCAGAACGTCAT
>DASXGO010000024.1:0-1507 GCA_036489055.1 Candidatus Cybelea sp.
CGATGCGGAAAAACATGGCCCGAGTGACGGACAGCTGGGTCGCGGCCAGGAAACCGATCGGCGCGACGACGCGCCGAACCAGTTCGCCGCGCATCCCCGGCGACACGATGGCGGTAAAGGCGCGATCGGTCGTCGCCACGAGCGCTCGCGCGAATCCCAGCCGCTCCTCATTGAAGCTGTCGAGAATGCTTTCCGATGCGCGGCCGTGCAGAACATCGGCGACTTTCCAGCCGAGATTCATCGCGTCGCCGATGCCGGTGTTCATTCCCTGTCCGCCGGCTGGGCTGTGAATGTGCGCCGCGTCACCCAAAACGAAGGCGCGCCCGCTGCGAAATCGTTCGGCGACGCGGTGATGCACGCGATAGACCGCAAACCAGTTGACCTCGGTCACGGTCTTTCCGATCAACGGCTCGATGCGCCCGCGGACGTCGTCGAAGGTTAGATCCTCCGCGTTCGAAAGCTCGGGCGGAACGAGTCCGATCAAACGCTGCATTCCGCTTAAGCGTACGGGAAACATCAGGGCCAGCGCGTCCTCGCCGAGATTTGCGTAGAGATCGGTTTCGAAACCTGATGCGACCTTGCAATCGCAGACGAAGAAGGGCTGCTCGTAGGTACGTCCGGCGAACCCGAGTCCCAAAGCTTGGCGCACTTCCGAATGCGCGCCGTCGCATCCGCAGAGATACTCCGCGGCGATCTGTTCTTCGCCGTTCGGCCCGCGCACCGTCGCCCGAACGCCCGTCTGGCTTTGGGTCAAACCGGTGAGCGCGGTGTTCCATTCGACGCGGATGCCGCTTTCGGCAAGGCGTTTTTCGAGAAAGCGTTCGTGGTCGTCTTGCGGATAGATGAGCGCGAACGGGTACGGACTCAACCCCTTGCCTAACTCGCCGAACCGCAACTGGATGAGCTCGCGCGAGCGTCCGTCGCGGCCGCTTTCGCGGAAATGGATACGCTGTGCGACGATCCCTTCGGCGACCACCGCGTCGGCGAAGCCGAGCTGCTGGTAGAACTCGAGCGTGCGCGCCTGCACGACGATCGCTCGCGAATGCTCGCCAGGCCCTTGCGCGGCGTCGATCAGCCGAAACGACACGCCGCGCCTCGCAAGATTTATCGCAAGCACGAGCCCGGTTGGCCCCGCTCCGGCTATCAAGACTCGCGTTGCCGACGCCACTCTCGCAGCGTTCGACGCGCCGGCGTCGAAATTGCTGCTCGTGGGAAAAATAACAGGCATCGGCGGCGTCTTCATCAGAGCTCGCGATCCCGCGGCGCTCGCTCGTTGGTACGAAGAACATCTCGGCGTCGCGCAGGTGACGGGCGTAGGGTTTATGTTTCGCTCGTCCGAGGACCCAGACCCTAACGCGCTGACCATCTTCAGCATCTTTGGCGCAGACGATGACTACTGGGAAATGGCGCAACCGGTGATGATCAACTTTCGAGTCAGCGGCCTCGACGAACTCATCGCCAAGCTGCGCGCCGGCGGGGTGACCGTTTTAGAGAAGGTCCAGGATGC
>DASXGO010000141.1:0-7031 GCA_036489055.1 Candidatus Cybelea sp.
CTGATCCTGCGTCTGACGCAAGAACGGCGAAAGCTTGTACGACATATCGGTTCCGTGGATGTGCTGTTCGAGCGAAAGGTCGCTGTTGTACGAGACCGACGGCGCGACTTCGTGTCCCGGCGACGTGAAGCCTAACGCATAGAACTGCGCCAGCGTATCGGGCAGGTTCTGCTCGAGCGAGTTGTACTGTTCGTATGCGGCACTGGGTTGCTCGTTGTAGCGGCCCCAGCTAGCCCGCAGCACCGTGTCGGGATTGACCGTATAGGTCGCGCCGAACCGCGGCTGAGGAATGTTGTAGTCGAAGGCGCCGGGGGTATTTTGGAGATGCGCGTTGACGTACTGCTTTCCGAAGGACGAGCAGGGTTTTTGCGAGTTCGTGCTCCAGTTCGGCCCCGAGCCGCCTAATGAGCTGCGGTCGATCAGCGTCAGCGTCTGCGTGTCGAAGCACGTGTCCTGGTTGAAGGCGTTGAACCAAAAATCGCGCGCCGGCCCAAAGTTCGTATCGGCGCCGACGTAGCTATAGTTATCGACGCGCAGTCCAAGGTTGAAGAAGAGCCGGTCGTTGGGGCGCCATTGGTCGGTGAGCGAATAGCCGGCGAAGTACGGTGTGACGGTATTGTTCAGGCCATAGGCTCCGTTCTCAACGACATAGTAGGCGCACGGGCCGTTGCCGCAGGTCAGCCCGGTCAGGTCGGAGTGACGTCCCGGCGCATTGAGCTTTAGGAACGTTGGAAGCAATCCGTAGCTGACCCCACCGGCTTGTCCGTCCGCACAGGTGGTGGGAATCGTGTGCGACCCGTCTCCCGAGATGTGATAGCACGTGCCGTCGAGCGGGTCGTGTTGGTTGACGAGCACGGCGAACGCGTTGCCGTACGCTTTTCCGAACTGGAACATCTGCTCGTTGTAGATCCGCGCGCCGCGCGAGGTCGTATAGCTGGCTTCGGCCTCGAGCAAGTCTTGAGGGCTCAACTGATCGGTGAACGAGAGGCTCGCGCCGCGGGTGTGACTGTTGATTTCGTAATCGCCGGAGTCGTAATAGGCGTACGGCTGGAGCGACATCATCGGGCCGTTCTCGATCCAATCCGAGTAGTACGTATATCCGTAGACGCGGAGAAACGCGTTAGAACTGAAATTCTTCTGGTATTGAAGCTTAACGATAGCCTGCCCGTTATAACCGCGATCGCGCTGGTTGTACGGATCGGGAATCGGCCCGAAGAGCGGATGCGGCGGCGAGGACGGATAGAAGTATGGCGTGACGAGCGATCGATAGTTCTGCGGCAAGAACGTGCCAACCGGCCCTTTATAACCGAATGCGTCGAGGTAGTACGGCGGGAAGACGCCGACGGAGTTGATCCAGTTGTAGTATCCTTCGTCGTTGACCGAGCTCAGAAACGTCGTAAAAATCTCATCGTTGTCGTAGAGCAGCTGCACGTCGTCGCGTAAGCCGTCGTTCTTGTGCGGAATTCCGAAGTGAAAGTTCGCGACCGTAGTTCGCGTCGCGACATTCGCGGCGTTGATCGTTCCAAAGCCGATCGGGCCGAGCAGCCATCCGGGCGTCCCATTCTGTCCGACGTTCGGTTGACCGTTGGAGAAGCATGAGCTCAAGTGGGCTAGGCCGGACGCGGGACACTGGGCGAGCTGCTGGCCGAACTCGCTCGCATATGCGGCGCCTCCGAATTGATCGACGTAGCGGTGGTCTTGATTGTAACCACCGATGGCGAGGTAATAGGAGAAGTTGCGATCGGGGGTCGCGCCTCCGGCTTCGACGGTGGCGCTATGGTAGAACACCGGAGAGCCGAGGCTCAAATTCGCGGTTGCGTAACCCGGAAACGTTCCGGTCTTGATGACCTGGTTGATGAAACCGGCCAAACCCTGCGCTTCCGCGTTTGCGGGCGTCGCCCCGGTATAAACTTGAAGCTCCAGCTGTCCGAGCGAGGAGAGCGAGCCGGACGGGAAATTATCGAACGCCCGGTTGACCGGGATACCGTCGAATTCGTATCCGACCTCATACGCGTCCCCGCCGCGGACGTGCACGGCTTGCAGATAACCGTTTTGATTCGCCGGCACGTACGCGCCGGGAACCGATGCGATCGCCGAGTAGGCGCTGTTGAGCGCGCCGCCTCCTCCGAGCACGGCCGTACGTTCTTGTTGTGCCGCATTAACGGAGTAGACGTCGGCGGTCGTTCCGGGTTTGACGAGACTTGCGGCGCTTCGTGCGGTCACGTTCGCGATCGTCCGCAGCGCGGCGCGCATGTTCAACGTCAGCGTCTGCTGCGCGTCGGCCAGCACTGCGACGCCTCCATAAGAAAGCGGCTCGTACCCTTCCTTTTGCAATGAAATCGTGTACTCGTCGGGTGCGAGCGATACCAAAGCGAAATGTCCCCGTGCATCGGTCGTCGTGGTCGCCGACTGCGAGGGGCTCGACACGGTGACCTTGGCGCCTGAGACCGGTGTCGACGTGCCCGCAACCAGGACGACGCCGCTGATCCCGCCCGTCGTGCCGGCAACCGCCCACCGCGTCGCGAGCGCGAGGATTAGTGCAAATGCCGTTGTCAACCTTATACCGATCACGAACACACCTCTTGCTTTCGATCTGGTGGTAAATGGTGCGTTGTCAAGAACGCGCGATAGGCCGCCATCGCGACGCCGAACTGCGTGCGAACGGCCTGAGCCTCACGCAGCTGAGCGGCGCTGGGCGGCCCTTGAGAGAGTGCGACGCCGCCCTGCAGAATCGTGAGCCGTTCGCGCAAGCGGTCCGGCATCAACTGATCGTCTTCGGAGTTGATAACCCCTGATGTAAGCGTCTTTGTCATCCTGAGCCTGTCGAAGGAGGGCAAAGACGAGAGCGAATCGAGCCGGTTCAACGCGGTGTCGATCTGCGAAAGCTCGTCGTTGAGCTCGTTGACGAAGCGATATCGCTCGACATATTGGGCCTGAGTCCACGACGCGCGCGGGTCGGGACGAACGCCAAGGGGTCGTTCCGCGACCGCGTTCCCTGCATGGAGCCGTACGGTGTAGGGCCCGGGAAGAACGGTCGCTCCCGGACCGCCGCGATTCCAGGCGCGAGCACGAAGCCACTCCACCGGCGGCGTCTCGGTGAGATCCCACGACGTCCGCTGAACGCCTGCGTCACCCGGTGCGTCGAAGCAGCGCACACGGCGTCCCTGTGCGTCGAGCACTTCAACCCACGTGTGCGCCGAAGCCGGTAGATAGTAGGTTAGCAGCGCACCTTCGGGCGGATCTTCGCCGGCGTACATCCCCGCCGGCAAACAACATTCGTCCGGCTGCGTACCGTAATTGGACGTCCACCAGCGGTACCACGTGTATGCGCTCCGCGGCGGAAAGAGTGCGGGCACCGCCGCAGCGACGGCTTGATTCAATCCGCTTAGCGCCGTGAGATCGTCGAGAATCCAAAAACCGCGGCCGTGCGTGGCCACCAGCAGATCGTGTTGCGTCGGCTGAACCCGCAGGTCGTGCACGGCAACCGACGGCATGTTCAAGCGCAAGCTCTGCCAATGCGCCCCGCGGTCGAGACTGAACCAGACACCCTGCTCTAATCCGGCATACAGGACGCTCGGATTAGCGGGGTCCTCCCGCACGACGTGCACGTACTGATCGCTTGGCAAACCGTTGACGATGCTGCTCCACGCCGCGCCGGAGTTGTCCGTTACGAAAATGTACGGGCTTGGATCGCCCATGACGTGGCGGTCGATCGCGACGTACGCGCGCTGCGCGTCCGCGTGCGAAGCTTCCACCGTATCGATCCTCCCCCACCGACCGATCCCGGGCGGCGTGACGTTCTGCCAATGCGTCCCTGCATCCGTCGTGAGTTGCACCAACCCGTCGTCGGTCCCGACCCAAATTCGTTGTGCGTCCAAAGTAGACGGCGCGATATCGAAAATCGTTCCATAAAACTCGGCGCCGGAAACGTCGGTATTGATCGGACCGCCCGCGACTTGCTGTTTGCTGGGATCGTTGCGCGTTAAATCGGGACTAATCGACTGCCACGTTTGTCCCCGATCGCGCGTCGCAAAGAGCACGTTCGCGCCGTAATAAGCGGTAGCAGTGTCCCCCTTCGACAGGCTCAGGGTGACACCCGATGGGTTCAGGGTGACAGGGCCGAACGCGATTGGGGCTTCCCAGTTCGAGCGGTACTGCAATCCGGCCAGGGCGCGTCCATTGGTGTCGGTAGCGTCGGGAGTGATGTCATGGTTCTGTCGCGACTTCAGATCGAAGATGCCCAACTGGCCGTTGAGCTCGTTGACGCCGACGTTCCAGATGGAGTTGGGATCGTTCGGCTGCGGCCAAACCCACGAGCCGTCTCCGACGTTGCCGACGTCACGCCAGTCTGAGTTTTCGATTCCGAGCGGGCTGAGCGAATCCGACGGTCCGCAGTAGGAATCGTTGTCCTGCATCCCGCCGCAGAGATGATACGGATTCTCATCGTCGTAGCCGACGCGGTAAACTTGCGCGAGCACGACGTTGAAGCGCCAGTCCCACGTCTTCCCGCCGTCGATCGAGATCGGCGCGCCGCCGTCGTTGGCCTCGATGATCCGGCGCCCGTCGCGCGAGATCCAGAGGCCGTGATGGTCTTGATGCACTGCGCCACGAACGTCTTGATAGGTTTTACCGCCGTCGCGCGTCTCGATCAGATCCTCGGAAGAAAAGAAGACGTGATTTGGATTGGCCGGATCGACCGCCAGCCGGCTCATGTAGAAAGGGCGCTGATTCACCAGCGTATCGCGAGTCATCAGCCGCCAATGCGCGCCGCCGTCGTCCGAGCGCCACATCACACCTTCCTGGCTCTGAATCACCGCATAGACGCGTAGTTTGCTTGCGTCACCCCGAGCGGTAGCTTGTTCTGAGCGACGCTGAGCTTGTCGAAGCAGAGTCGAAGGGAGGGGCGCCAGTCCAATTCCAATTCGACCCATATCGCCGCTTGGTAAACCGTGGCCGCGAAGCCGGCGCCAAGTCGCGCCGCCGTCGGTCGACTTGAAAAGCCCGTCAAGCGGGCCGCCGCTCGAGAAATTCCACGGCTCCCGCCGGAATTGCCAAATGCCCGCAAAGACGACGTCGGGATTGCGGGGGTCGATCGCGACGTCGGATGCGCCGCTCGACGGGCCGAGATAAAGCGTGCGCTGCCAGGTTCGCCCGCCGTCGGTTGTGCGATAGATCCCCCGCTTCGCGCTGTCGCGATACGGGTTGCCGACCGCCGCCACCAAAATCCGCTGCGAACTGCGCGGATCGATCGCAATCCGAGCGATCGCCCACGTGGTCCGCAAGCCGGCGTTGCGCCAATGCCCGCCGCCGTCGTGCGTTACCCAGATGCCGTCGCCGTACGAAACGTCGTTGCGCAGATTCGGTTCCCCGGTACCGGCCCAAACGGTTTCGCGGTTGCTCGGGTCGATTGCAATCGCGCCGATAGCTCCCGGAGCATCGTGCGGCCAAACGCCGCGCCAGGTGAGTCCACCATTGGCCGTTTTCCAAACACCGCCGTCGGCGCCGCCGAAGTAGTAGAGGTTGGAATCGGCGTCGGTTCCGGCAACGCCGGACGTACGGCCACCGGCAACGGCCGGCCCGACATTACGCCACGCGAGCCCCTGCAGCGCCGGCAGCGCGACCCCGGCTGCGATCAGCAGCCCGATCGTCGGCCTACGCTCCCATTGCGTGCAAGTAGTGGCGATCGAAGGCGCTCAGCAGTCCTTCGGCGTTGGAGTACGGCCCGGGCGAATAGGCTCGCGAGCGCAGTCCGAGTTGTGTCAGCTGGTTGACGTGCCAATCTTGCCGGTTGGTGACATCCCAAAAATCGACCACATCGGCAGGATCGAAATCCGGTTGGGCAATCGTTTGCGGATCGAAGAGAAAGGCGCAGACGACTTCGGTACGATCGGCCGCAAGCGGTTTGACGTAATGAACCATCACGTAATCGGGATGCAGGCTCAAGAGCAGTGACGGGAAGATCGTGTAGTAGTAAACGCGATCGAGCTCCGCGCCCTCGACGCGGCCGATGGGTGGCCGCGAGCTATGTCCCGTCGTCGTAAGCGCCATCCCGTGTTCGCGCATCTCGGAATAGCCGCCAAGGAACGGCCCTTCGGAGAGATCGTTTCTCCCGCTATCCGAGGGCGACAGCTTATCGAGCTGCGGATGCACGAGCGGGCAATGGTAGCACTCGGAATAGTTCAAGAAGACGAGCTTCCAATTACATGCGAGCTCGTAGGTGACGCTGCGCGCCGTTTGCAGCCGATCGATCGTCCAGCGGCTGAAGCGCCCGATCAACGGCGCAAAGGCTTGCTCAAAGGGCACCGCATCAGCATGAAGCGAGACAAAGACGAAGCCTTCCCACATCGCAACGGAGGCTTCTTTGAGCGGATAGTGCGCGCGATCGAATCCCGTCACTTCAGCCATGTTGCGCGCGACCTTGAGCTGGCCGTCAAGGCCGTAGGTCCAGGCGTGGTACGGACACTGAATCGAACCTTGAAAGTGGCCGGAGGCCGCCTCGCATATGCGCGAGCCGCGATGCCGGCAGACGTTGTAAAACGCGTGCACGCGCGCATCCGAGTCCCGCGTCACGATCAGGCTCTCGCCCGCGCGCTCTACAGTGAAGAAATCGCCCGCGTTGGGGATGAGTTCTTCGCGCCCGACGCAGAGCCACTCGCGTCCGAAGATCAGCTCCTGCTCGCGTGCAAAGACGTCCGGAGAGACGTACCACGACGCATCCAGCGTCATCGCGCCGGAAGCAACGTTAGGCTTTACAAACGTCTGCATATCGCATCTCCAAAGGTGGGCGAAGGAAGTTCTATGATATTTGACGGAATCCGCTTCTAGCCATCAATTTGTTTGGCTTTTTGGAAAATCTTGCGGTGAAAGCTTCGGAAAATCTCGCGCTTGAGCCCTCTCTTTCTCGGGACGCCTATTGGGATGCCGCGTTCTTTGCGCGCGAGCAGGGAGCGATTTTTTGGGACCAATGGTTTTACGTCGGGCGCGCGGCCGGCCTCGCGGACGCCGGCGACTATCGCGTGCTCGACGTCGCG
>DASXGO010000165.1:0-6409 GCA_036489055.1 Candidatus Cybelea sp.
TGGGTAACGCCGACCTGCCGCAACTCCGATCATGCGGGCTGCGGCTCAAAGACCGGGCCGCACTGGGTCGCCTCGCTGGTAAACGCGATCGGGGAATCGCCCTATTGGAAGACCTCGGCCATCTTCATTTTCTGGGACGACTACGGCGGCTGGTACGATCACGTGCCGCCGCGTTACGTTGACTACGACGGGCTCGGTTTTCGCGTGCCGCTCGTGGTCGTCTCGCCGTACGCGAAGCAAGGCTACGTTTCACACGTCCACTACGAGCACGGAAGCCTGCTGCGATTCATCGAGGACCGGTTTGGGCTCTCGCCCCTCTCGGCCAGCGATGCGCGCGCCACCTCGCCGGCCGCAGATTGTTTTGACTTCACGCAATCGCCTCGGAAGTTCCATCGAATCGGCACGCCGATGACCGAGGAGGACTTCAAGGCCCAGCCGCCCGACAGCCGCCCCCCCGACACGAATTAAAAGAGCTCGGCAGGTCGGCTCCGCGCGGCCCGGGAACGATGGGCCACGTCGGCAGGCTCCGTCCGGTGACGAAGGGCCGCCGGACAGTTTTTTTACTAACAAGTTTTTCGCGAGCAAGCCGTCGGCGGCGTAGACTGCCGCCCCGCCCGTCGCACCAGAACGGAGCGCGGCGAGGGCGAGCTCGCAAGTTGAGGACAAATTGTCGAGCGAGATATTGATCTCGAGCGACCCGTGGGAGAACCGGGTCGCCATACTTGAGGACGGCGGGTTAGCCGAACTCTACATCGAGCGCGAAGAGAAAGTCATCGGCTCGATCTTCAAAGGCAAAGTGCAGAACGTGCTGCCCGGTATGGGAGCGGCGTTCGTCGATATCGGCTTGGGCCGGAATGCCTTTCTCTACGTGGACGATATCAACAAACAGCCGCTCAACATCGGCGACGTAGAAATCACGGCCGGTCACAGCGGCTTCACGATCAGCGAGAAGGTCAAACGCGGTGACGACGTGCTCGTCCAGATCGTCAAGGAGCCGCGCGGCCTCAAAGGGGCACGAATTTCAACGAATATTTCGCTGCCCGGACGCTACTTGATCTTGATGCCGACCGGGAAGTACTCGGGCGTTTCGCGGAAGATCGAGTCGGCCGAGGAACGCGACCGCCTCAAAGGGGTGATGAAGCGCATTCGGCCCGAAGGCATGGCGACGGTCGTGCGAACGGCTGCCGCGGGCGCGAGCGAAGCTGAGCTGATCGCCGACCTCGGAGTGCTCATTCGGATGTGGCACGGGATCCTGGAGATGTATAAACGCGCCGCCTCTGCCTCGCTGCTGCACAAAGACATGAACCTCGTCTACAAGGCCGCGCGCGACTTCATCACGGCCGACGTCGATCGCGTTTTGATCGACGACGAGGAAGAGTACCGAAAGATTCGCGACTTCCTGCAGCTGCTCGGTCCGCAGTATATCGACCGCATCGAGTACTACAATGCCGGACGGTCGCTCTTCGACGATTTCAAGATCGACGACGAGCTCGCCAAGTTGATGCGTCCGAAGATCAATCTGCCGTCCGGCGCGTCGATCGTCATCGAATCGACGGAAGCCCTGACGGTCATCGACGTCAACTCGGGTAAATTCACCGGCGGCCGAAACCTCGAAGACACGATCCTCAAGACGAACATCGAGGCGGCCGAAGAAATCGCGCGTCAAGTGCGTCTGCGCGATATCGGCGGCATCATCGTCGTAGACTTCATCGATATGGCGTCGGAAACGTCGCGCGAGAAAGTCGTCAAGGCGATGGAGGAGCATCTACGGCGCGATCGCACGCGGGCGACGATCCAATCGTTTTCAAACCTGGGCCTGCTGGAGTTTACGCGCAAACGAATCGGCAAAGATCTCGGCAGTCAGTTGCGCGGTGCCTGCCCGACGTGCAGCGGAATGGGCAGCGTGATGTCGGCGCAGTCCGTAGCCATCGAGACGTTCCGGCGCATTCGCGCGCAAGCGGCAAACGGCGCCGCCGGCGAAGTTCTGGTTCACGTGGCTCCAACCGTCGCGGTTCAAATGGATTTTTGGTACGAGGAGGAGTGCAAGGAGCTGGCGCGTTCGATTGGCCGTGCGATTCACGTTCGCGTCGATCCGATGATCCATCCCGAAAAGGCACGCGTCGAGCTGGTCGCCGAGGTTAGCGCGCGCGAGCATGCGTTGCGCGTCGGCGACGAACACGAGATCGAGCTCTTACCCGGCCGCCTGCCGAACGCCACCTCGGCGGCAGCCGTGATCGACGGTCATCTTGCCGAGGTCGAAAACGGCGCCAACAACGCCGGCAACTTCGTACGTGTTCGGATAATCGACGTGGACGATCAGGACGACTACGTCCTCGCCGAGATGGTCACGGCCGGTGCTAAACCGCGCCGGCGCCGGCGCGGCCGGCGCGTGGAAGTTTCGGCGGCGGAGCAAACGCGGCAACTGCGCGAGCTCGCCGAAGACGCTGCGCGGCAGTCGGCTTCGCGTCCGCCCATCGGAATCTCGCCGGTCACCGAAGAGGAAGAGGCGCAAGACAAGGCGCTGCGCGCCGAGCGTAAAGGCGAAGCACAGCCGGACGCGATCATCATTGCGGAAGGCGCGGTGCAGCACGCCGGTGCCGAAGGGCGCCGTAAGCGCCGCCGCCGGCGGCGCGGTCGCGGGCGTGAGGAGAGTGCCGGCGCGGAGGCCGCAAGCGTGAACGAGAGTATCCCGGCCCAGTCGCCCGCCGAGGCGGTCGCCGGGGACGGTGCCGGGCAACATCGCCGCCGGCGGCGGCGCCGGCGCGGACGGCGCGGGCGCGGCGGAGTCTCGCCGATGCCGTCGGATCGGCACGTTTTTGAAGTATCGTCCGACGGCGTCGCGCACGTCCCGCCGGGAGCGGCGACGCGCGAACCATCGCGAGCTATCACGCCGTTGCCGCAGGCGCCTCCGCCTGCCGTCGAAGCACCGCCGCCGAGCTTGAGTGTGCCCGACGAAACGCTGCAGCCCGCCAAGCCTGCCCGCCGCCGGCGCACGCCACGCGCACCGAAGGTCGAAGCTGCAGTCGCCGTCGAGCCGGAAGCCCCCGCCGAGGCTCCCGCAGCGGAGCGAAAGACGCGCCGAGCACGTAAGACGAGCGACGATCAGCCCAAACCTGCGCGCAAACGAAAAGCCGCCGGATCGGCGGCTTCACGCAAGAAATCGTCCTGAGCTTGGTTTAGCTGCCGCCGTCCTCCTGAGTATCGTGCGCCAGCTTGTCGTCGAGGTACTGGATCGCACGGGTAAGCTGGTCGTCTTTCGCCGGTTGCCCGAACTGCGGATGCTTGTTCTCGCCGATGACGACGTCGGGCGTGATTCCCAAGTGGTTGATGTCACGGTTGCGAGGGGTCAGATAACGCGCCGTCGTCACTTTGATGGCGCTGCCGTCAGGCAACGGAATGATCGTCTGCACGACGCCCTTACCGAAAGTCTTCGTGCCCATGATCGTGCCGACCGCACTGTCTTGAATCGCGCCTGACGTAATTTCCGACGCCGAGGCCGTATAGCCGTTCACCAAGACGACGAGCGGAACCGGATTGATTGCAGTGTCGTCGGCGTCCAACGTCGTGATGTTCGAAGCGCGTGATTCAACGGAGACGATCGGGCCGCTCGGAATAAACTTGGAGCTTACCGCGACGGCCGCCTCGAGGTAGCCGCCGCCGTTATCCCGCAGATCCAGAATCAGCGCGCGCGCCCCCTGTTTCTGCAGCCGGTCGAGCGCGGTATCGAGTTCCGCTCCGGTATCTTTACCGAAGACCGTCAGGGCGATGTAACCGATTTTGCCGGAGAGCATCTTTTCGTAGACGCTGAGCTGATGGATCTTCGCGCGCGTAATCGTGATCGGCGCCCCCAACGCGCTGCCCTCGCGCTGGAGCGTCAGCGTTACGTGAGTCCCTTCCTTGCCGCGCAACTTCCCGCTGGCTGCGTTCAGGCTCAAACCCTTCGTGGATTGGCCGTCAATCGTCGTAATGAGGTCGTCTTGCTCGATGCCCGCCTTGTCGGCCGGACCATCCGGCACGACGTTCTCGACCGAGATGTACTTGGTCTTGTCGTCGACCTGGATGACGATGCCCGTGCCGCCGAAGTCGCCGCCATCGAGACCTTGGTTCAAGCCGGCGAACTCCTTGGGCGTCATGAAGACCGTGTAGCGATCGTTGACCGACTTCATCATGCCGTCGAGCGCAACGTACGTAAGGTCGTGGAGCTTGAACTTACCACTCGACTGGGCGTCGGCGCTCTCGACCTCGCGGTCGATCGCGCGCACGTTCGTCGATGCAGCCAAGCTCGCGTGCATGACGGGAAGCTCGGCGTGCTTGACGCCGGCCGTCCGCATCGCGCCCATCAGCGTCGTACGAACCGAATCGAGGACGATTTGCGGCTCGACCTTCTTATAGAAGTTATCGGTTAGGTAACCGTAGCTCGTAGCGATTTCGCCGGCGTCGGCCGATGTAAGATGCGGCGCTTGCGCGGCGGAAGCGGCAGAGAGCTCGATTAGGATGGCGCCGAGCGCGCCGGTTGCGAGAATCGAAAAGAAGCGTTTCATGGTCTCCATCAATCAACGTAAGGACGGCGCCAATCGTGCCTTGGCCGCCGTCAACTGTTTATCGGCCGGCGTATCGATCAGTGCTGGGTTTGGATCTTGGTTGACGACGACGTCCGGTTGTATGCCGTGGTGCTGGATGTCACGACCCGCCGGCGTAAGGTACCGGGCGGTCGTGATCTTCAGCGCGCCCTCGTCGGGAAGCGGAAAGATGCTTTGTACGACGCCCTTGCCGAAGGTTCGCGTTCCGACGAGTGTCGCCAAATGGTAATCCTGCAACGCGCCTGCGGTAATCTCCGAGGCACTCGCAGTGTATTTGTTTACGAGGACGGCGAGCGGACGAAGGCCGCCGATTGCGTCTCCGAGCGCTTCTTCGCTCGAGCGCTGACCGTCGCGCCGAATCGTCGAAACGATCGTGCCCTGCGGAATGAAGAGGCTCGAGATCTCTACCGCTGCATCGAGCAGTCCGCCGCCGTTATCCCGTAGATCGAGAATGTACGCGCGCGCGCCGTGGTCGCGCCCTTCAAGCAATGCTTTGCGTATTTCGTCGGGGGAAGTCGTGCCGAAGTCGGAGAGGCGGATGTAGTCGATCCCGGACTCCATCTTGGAACGAACCGTCGGAACGTGAATGATTTCGCGTACGATTGCGTACGAACGCTCGGCCGACGGCGCATTATAGGCGTGCGCGCGAATGCGAACGACCGTCCCGGCCTCGCCGCGGATCAGTTCTTCGACGCGATCGATATTCAAGCCGCGGACGCTCTTGCCGTCGACAGTATCGACGATGCGACCGGGCTTCATCCCGGCGCGAGCGGCCGGCATCGCCTCGATCGGCTGAACCACGATCCGCCCGTCTTTGAGCTGATAAATGTAAACGCCGATGCCGCCGAAGTTTCCGCCGGAGAGCGATTCGTTCAATCCTTGAATTTCACGCGGCGACAGATAGACGGTATACGGGTCGCGTACCGAGGCCATGATGCCGCGCAGTGCGGCGTCGGTAAGATCCTCGCGGCCGTTCGGTCCCACGTCGCTTGCATAGTGTGCTTGCGCGTATGCCAGCATCTCGGCGGCGCGGGCGCCGTCTTGGCCGGGATTACCGACCGCCGTTACCGACGGAAGCGCCGCATGGTGAAGTTTTTTCGAGGTAAGCAAACCGTGCAGCGCCGCGGACTCGCCGGCAATCGGCGTTTGGGGATCGATCGGTTTATAGTAATCGCTTTCGAGTTTGCGAAGCGCGACGTCCGCAAGCATCGAGCCTTGCGGTTCGCGCGGCGAAAGGAGATCGCGCAAATCGCCGGTCGTGGCGACTTGGAGCACGGCTTGTTGTCGGAGCGCGCCGGCTCGATAGGCGATCGCGAAGGCGCTGACCGCGACAAGCGCGACGACGAGCAGGACGGTCAGAAACGGGCGTCGGGAACGGTTCATTTATCCTCTTTACAGTACCCCGCTGCGCGGGCGGCGAGTTTCTTCCTTTTGAGGTTACTCGCTAACTCTTAATGGAGCCGGGGCGCCGGGTCAACCGGTTTGCCCGCAATCCGCACTTCGAAGTGAAGGTGCGGGCCGGTTGATTGGCCCGTCGAACCAACCGCTCCGATCGCCTGGCCGCGCGCCACGCTTTGGCCGGACGAAACGTACATTGCGGAGAGGTGGCCGTATCCGGTCGAGTACCCGCCGCCATGGTCGATCAAAACGTAATTCCCGTAGCCACCGTACCATTGTGCCATAATCACCGTGCCGGCGGCCGCCGCGGTAACCGCCGTTCCCATCGGGGCGGCGATATCGAGCCCTTGGTGGAACTCAGGCCCGCCGCCAAGCGGGTTGGTTCGCCAGCCGAACGGCGATGTAATCGTTCCCGTTACCGGCCACGAGAA
>DASXGO010000177.1:0-2932 GCA_036489055.1 Candidatus Cybelea sp.
ATACGTAGCAGGGCTTCGTACATGGTCATTCCTTGGCCGTCAGTGATAGCGAGTGGGCATTCGCCCACCGTGGACCGCGCACACAAACGTTCTTGCGCTTTTGGGATGATGAGCGTGCGGTGCCGCACCGTCGGTACGCCAACGCACTTAGTCAATCTTCCGACGCGTGCGCACCGCATTTGCCCGCCGCCGCCACGGGCCTTGCGCGAAACGACGGCGACAAACTTGAGCCAGTGGTAACTCGCACGCCTACCCATCCAGATGCGCTACCGCACATAGGGCGTATAGTGGAACGGCTCCTTCCCGGCCATATGGACCAGCGAATGCCCCGACCCGACCCGCGTGACAACCACATTCTCGCTGCGTTACCGGCCGACGAGTGTGATCGCCTGTTTCCCCATCTGAGCCACGTTGCGATGCCGTTAGGCCAGGTTCTCTACGAATCAGGGGAGACGTTGCGACACATCTATTTCCCGACGGACTGCATCGTCTCGCTGTTGTACGTGATGGCGGACGGCGCGTCCGCGGAAATTGCCGTGGTCGGCAACGAGGGCGTAGTCGGTGTCTCGCTGTTCATGGGTGGAGAAACGACTCCTAGCCGGGCCATTGTGCAAAGCGCTGGGTCGGCCTACCGTCTGGACGGAAGGCGCCTCAAGTTAGAGTTCAGGCGGCATGGCCAAATGCTGCACCTGCTGTTGCGCTATACGCAATCTCTCATTACGCAAATGGCGCAGACCGCCGTCTGCAACCGCCACCATTCCGTGAATCAGCAATTGTGCCGATGGCTGCTCCTGTCGCTGGACCGACTCCAATCGAACGAGCTGAAAATGACGCAAGAGCTTATCGCCAACATGCTCGGCGTTCGGCGCGAGGGTGTTACCGCAGCCGCAGGTGAGCTACAAAAAGCCGCGGTCATCCGCTATAGCCGAGGAAAAATCACAGTGCTCGACCGAGTGAAGCTCGAGCAGCTTTCGTGCGAATGCTATTCCGTGGTCAAGAAGGAATCGGATCGCCTTCTGAACGGCGCGTACGATCTCAAAGGAGCACAAGACACGCGCCTCGGTGCTTGATCGTGGCCGGCCCCCATGGCGTCGCCGAGAACACGATCTAGTCATGATCTATAGCGCGGTTTCGCGATCGCGAGCAGACGGCGGCCTCATAGCAAATCCTTGAGCGGCGTTGGCGGCCGTTTCGATGATCGTCTGGTTGGGTAATATGGGCGCCCTCTGACATGTTGGCGCTCGTTGAGCGCAACCACGATCCGTTCGACTTCTGCGACGACCTGGGCTCGATTACCGGATCGATAACCCGTGACCACGTTCAGCCCCTGCGAGATTCGATACACCAGCCAATCGTCACCGGCGCCGCCGTTCGGAGCGGCAGTCGGATCGACCGAGACCAACTCGAACGCAACGACGGCGACGTCACCGCGAGCCGAGTTCTTAGCACCTTTCAACGTCATGCTGGTTACCTCCGCGCCGCGCGAGTTACCTAAACCACATGGCCAGCAAACCGCGCGGGGTTCAGGTCGTAGGCAGCCTTCTTGGGCTCTGCCGCGGCCGTGATCTCGATAAACCCAAAAGGAGCAATAACCGCTGGACTAACATCGTCGAGGTCGCTCTGAGGTCACGGCTCCGAAACGCCTGGCGCAGAACGAGCGAAGAGGCTCCGTCGCCAAACCTTATCGTTCAAATGCGGAACGGCGCGATCTTGCGACCGCGCCGTCCGGTTCCATCTGACTACCGATGCTCGGGTCAATTTGCGGCGGTTAGCGGTCCGCCCGACAACACGATCTCGACGCGGCGGTTGCGCGCGCGCGACTCCACCGTAGCGTTGTCGCCGATAGGCATGGATGAGCCGAGGCCTGCGACGTTGATGCTTGCCGCGGAGACGCCTCGGCCGATCAAGTAGTCGCGGACGGACATCGCGCGTTGCAGCGAGAGCGCGTTGTTGGTCGCGACACTACCCGTGTTGTCGGTGTGCCCCTCGATGTTGAATCGCATCGTCGGGTACGACGCCACGACCCCGGAAAACTTCGCAAGGTTCTCGCGAGCGGACTCGTTGAGGACCGCCGCTCCTGTCTCGAACTGCACGCCGCCGATCTCCGAGATCAGCCCGCGACTGGATTCACGCGTCGGCAGTGCTGCGTTGAGCCGATTGCGTAGATCGTTGCGAGCGGTCATGGCGGCCGACGCTTCGTTGCGCCCTCGTTCGGCCTCTGTCGCTGCGACGGTGGTAGCGGCCGCGACTTGCGCCGCGGTATTGGCCGCGTCGGCCGATGCGACTGCCACTTGTCTTGCAGCTTCCGTGGACACCGCTGCCACTTGTCTTGCGGTCTCCGTCGAAACGGCCGCTGCCTGCTTCGCAGCTTCGTCCGATGCGGCTGCTGCGGCGACTCGTTGTCCTTCTACTGCGGCGGCGGCCGAGGCGATCATGGCGGCGCGACGTGCGTCCTCGCCGGCACTTACGGCTTCGCGAGCGAGACCCGGAGCCGTCTTACGTTCCGCGCTCTTGCCGGTCAGAGCTCTTTCCGCTGCGCCCAACTTCTCAGTGGCAGTGGCGAACGCGGCCGTCGCGAATCGATCCGCGCCGGCGGCGCGGGCGATAGCGAGCGAGTAACGAGCTTGGACGATCTCTACCGGGTTCTTCTTGTCGTCGATCGCGATCGCTGAGAGATGGGAGTAATCGGCGCGTTCGGTCAGCGTCGTAACCTTTGACTCGCCGCCTTTGACGTTATCCGCGACGTTGTAGAGCACGATCATCGTGCTCGGAACCGTGACCGCGAAGTGCGGCTCGGCCGTGACGATTAGCGCGAACTGCGATGCGCCATGCTGCGTATCCATCTCGCCTTTACCGCCGTTGGCTCCGCCCAGCACGCCTTTGTTCGCGGCGCGGCCGTCCGGGGTTAGCGCCCATAATACGTAGGTCGTGT
>DASXGO010000210.1:0-8869 GCA_036489055.1 Candidatus Cybelea sp.
TACGCCAGTCCCGGTTCCGTCGCGCGGATTCCGAAGGCCGTGTACACGACGTCGCTGCCGAAGCCGTCCATCTTGCCGCTATTCCACTCCGCCATCAACGCCGCGTGCGTATGGCTCGGATCGCCGGGGTGCTCGAACGGAACGGCCTTGAGCGCTTGCGGCTTACCGTCGACCGTCGCGGTTTGCGTGGTATCCACACCGGGATACGGGCCGCCGTTTGCGAGAACCGAGGATGCAAAGAGATTGTCGAACGTGCGACTCTCCTGCACCAGGACGATGACGTGCCGGATCGGGCTTCCAGCGACCGGTTGCCCCATGAGCGTCGGATTCGCGCCCGGTCCGCTTCCCACGCCGCCGAGCGTCGCTGCCGGAATCGCGGCGACGAGGAGTGCTCCGAGACAAATTAGCGTGCGCATGTAGGCGTACGGAGAAGCGTTGCGCTACTGAATGACGCCGTTCTTAAAGACGAGTTGGGGATCGCGCAGCGCGCGAACGTCCTCGCCGGCGTCGCGGGCGAGCAGCAGCATATCGGCCGGCTCGCCGACGGCGAGAATCCCGTGATGCAGGCCGATGAGCTCCGCCGCCACGTTCGTCGCCGCGTGGAGCGCCTGCTGCGGCGTCATGCCCAAGAGCGACCACATTAACTCGACTTCCTGCGCGTAGTTTTCGTGGTAGTTATACGGCGTGCCGGCGTCGGAGCCGCCGGCGATGCGTACACCGCCCTCGTAGGCTTTTCGAATGTTTGCAAGCATCGCTTCGTTGAGGCCGCGCGCTTTCTCGACGACGAACGCCGGCTGCTCGCCGCGCTCGAGATTCGCCAAGATGCAGGTCGGTGCGCTAAGGGTCGGAACGAGCCAGACGTTGCGCTGCTTCATCAGCGCGATGGCTTCATCGTCGAGCATCGAGCCGTGCTCGATGGAATCGATGCCGGCCTTCAGCGCGTTCTTGATTCCCTGCGTTCCGATCGCATGCGCGGCGACGCGCAATCCGTGCCGGTGTGCTTCGTCGATCGCGGCCGAAAGTTCGTCCGGCGTAAGCTGCGCGTTTCCTGGAACCGCGCCCTTCGTCAACACGCCGCCCGTTGCGATCATCTTGATGCAGTCGGCTCCCGCCCACATCTGCTCGCGAACCGCCTTGCGCGCGTCCCAGGGTGAATCGACCGCGCGGCCGATCGGCCAGCCGTGGCCGCCGGTCATGCAGAGCACCGCTCCCGACGCGCGCATGCGCGGGCCAGGGATGCGCTCTTCAACGATCGCGTCGCGCACGTCGGCGGCAATCTGATTGGAGCTGCCGACGTCGCGAATGGTCGTGACGCCGGCCTTAACCGATTTGCACGCATTTGCGACCGCGCGAAGCATCCGCTGATTCGGCGTCGTGCTTTGGATCATGCCCATGAGATCGGGCTCGCCGCTTCCTTCCAGATGCGCGTGCGCGTTGACGAGCCCGGGCGTCACGCAGGCCGCCTCCAGGTCGCACTCGCCGTTCGCAGCGCGAATCGCCGACACGCCGCCGTTCTCGACCACGATGTCAACCCGGCGCTTCGGCGGCTCGAGCGTGCCGTCGTAAAAGACTCCGGCCCGGACGATCATTGTCCGACTATTACGCGGGCTTGGGGGCATCCCTTTTGCTTACAATTTTAGCCCCGTAAGGCCGGCGACGCCGTTGACGATCAGCTGCACCGCGATCGCCGCAACCACGATTCCGACGACTCTGCCGACCGCATCGATGCCGGTCTGTCCGAACCGCTTCGTGAGTTTTTCGGCGGCAAGCATCGAAGCGTAGGTAATTGCCATGACGATCAGGGCCACGACGACGAAGATCAACGCGTTCACGACGTGATTCTTGTCGGTTGGATTGACGAGTGCAACGCTGGCCGTCAGCGCGCCCGGGCCGGTGATGATCGGGATCGCTAACGGAAACACGGATGGATCGGGTGGCGGAGGAGCGCTCGTCTTCGCAGCATCGGCAACATGGCGTTTCGTGCGCTCCGCAAAGACCATATCGGCGCCGACCTTAAGCAAGAGCAATCCGCCGGCGATCTTAAACGCGCCGATCTGGACGCCGAGTACGCCAAGCAACGCTTCGCCGGCAAAGGCGAATGAAATGAGGATAATGGTCGCAACGACTGCGGCTCGTGTCGCAATCCGCAATTGCTCCTCGTCCGACCAGTCCTCGCCGAGCGATCCGAACGCGGCGGCGGCCGAGATCGGATTGATGAGGGCAAGCAGCGTCACGAAGATAAAAATCGCGTCGTTGACGTAGGTCGTCATCACGTGGTCCAATGAAGTTTCGCGTGCGCGGCGTGCGCACGCGCGATTGCCGCGTCATCGACCGGTCCATCCACGAGCATGGTGAAGTGTCCCATTTTGCGGCGTGCAACCGCGTGCCGCTTTCCGTAGACGTGCAGGACGATCGATGGATCGCTCAAGAGCTGCGCGATTCCGGCGAGATGATCGCCCGTACCTTCGCCCAATACGTTCATCATGATCGCATTGGCCAGCAGTCGCGGCGGTGAGAGCGGGAGCTCGCAGATGGCGCGAACGTGCTGCTCGTACTGCGAGCACGGCGTTACGTCGATCGTATAGTGACCGCTGTTATGCGGGCGCGGAGCGATTTCGTTGACGAGTACGTCGCCGCCGGTTGATAGAAAGAACTCAACGCAATAGGTACCGACGATTCCCAGTTCGCGTCCCACGGTCGCCGCCGCGTCGCGCGCACGCGCCGCGATTGTGCCGTCGATCCGAGCCGGAGCGATGCTCATCGTCAAGATTCCGCGATCGTGCGTATTCTCGACAACCGGATAGGCGACGATCTCGCCGTGCCCGTCACGCGTCGCGATGACGCTTAGCTCGCATGCGAGGGAGACCTTGCGTTCGAAGACCAGCTCCGCGCCGTTGGCGGCATCGAGGGCGGCGGCTGCATCCTCGAGTGAATCGGCGCGCCATTGCCCTTTTCCGTCGTACCCCCCGCGCACCGTTTTAAGGAGCGCAGGAAAGCCGACGCGCTCGGCGGCGCGGGTAAGATCCTCCACGTTGCACACCCGAGCGAACTCCGTCGTCGCGAGGCCTGCGTTGCGCGCGAACTGCTTTTCGAGGATCCGATTCTGCGTCACGTGCAGCACGCTGCTCGACGGCGTTACGCGGTAGCCGAGCTTTTCCAGATGCCGGACCGAGCCGATTGCAATGTTCTCAAACTCATAGGTGATCACGTCGGTGCGCCGGCCGAGCTCTTCGATGGCTGCGAGATCGTCGTACGCGGCGACGATCTGTTCGTCGGCGACTTGGCCACACGGTGAGTGCTCCTGCGGGTCGAGCGTCACGACGCAATATCCCATGCGCTTTGCGTCGAGCGCGAACATGCGGCCGAGCTGCCCGCCGCCGATGACACCGATGGTTTCGACGGTCTTCAATCCGGTGTGCTTGAAGCTGCGGCGTCGTGCATCCGCCGCACGTAAGCGGCGAGTCGCTCGGCGACGCCCGCATCCTGCAGCGCGACGATTCGCGCTGCAAAGAGCGCGGCGTTGACGGCGCCGCCGATCGCCATCGTTGCCACCGGAACGCCGGGAGGCATCTGAGCGATCGAAAGCAGCGAGTCGAGACCGCTCGCGCGCGACTGCACCGGAACCCCGATCACCGGAACGAGCGTCTTCGATGCGGTCATCCCGGGCAGGTGCGCCGCTCCGCCGGCACCCGCAATGATTACGGCTAAGCCACGGCGGTTTGCGGAGGCCGCGTATTCGAACATTTCGTCCGGCATGCGATGCGCGGAAACGACGCGCACTTCGCACGGAATCTCTAGTTCGACGAGCGTATCGCGCGCCGCCGACATCGTCTCCCAGTCCGAACGGCTCCCCATGATGATTCCGACGACCGGCGCTTTGCTCGCTTCCGCCATTGCCGAGGCGCTTCGCGCCGAGGGGCGAAGCCCCTGTGCGTGTCGAGGTTTCTACTCGGTATCAACTATTGGCCGCGCCGCAGCGCGATGTACATGTGGGATCGCTTTGATATCGACGAAATCGGCGAAGACTTTACGCGGATCAAAGAGCTTGGATTCGATGTCGTGCGTTTCTTCTTGATGTGGGACGCGTTTCAACCCGAGCCCAATGCGATGGACGGGACCGCTTTACGGCGATTCGACGCGGTGATGGAACGCATCACCGACGCCGGACTGCGCGCGATGCCGACGCTCTTCTGCGGGCACATGAGCGGTGTCAACTGGCTTCCGGCGTGGACGCTCGAGCGTGAGACGGTGGTCGGCCGCTTTCGCACGATATCGGGCGGTACGGTCGTCGATCGCGCAATCGGAGATTTCTACGGCAATCCCGACCTGCTCAAAGCGCAAGTCTTCTTCGCGAGGCACGTCGGCGAGCGGCTGCGCGGTCATCCCGCACTTTTCGCGTGGGATCTCGGCAACGAATTCTCCAACCTGCGTGCGCCGGCCACGCCGAGTGAGGCGGCACAATGGAGCACGCGCCTCTCCGACGCATTACTCGAAGCCTCCGGCGCCGGCGCTTCCGGCGGCATGCACGGTGAAGACTTCGACCACGACCGGCATTTGCGTCCGTCGAGCATTGCGCTGGCATGGACGTTTGCAACGATGCACGGCTACTCCGTCTACAGCGCTTTTGCACGCGATCGCCGGGACAGCAACGTCGTACCGTTTCTCGGCCAGCTGCAACAGTCGTTCAGTGGCAAGCCGGTGCTCTTTACGGAGTTCGGCAACCCCGAATGCCCGCCCGGCGCGACGCGCGTCGACGGCTTTGCATGTCTCGACGAGGCCGAACTGGCACAGTACGCGAGCGACGTACTCGAACGGCTTCACGCACGCGGCGCAACCGGCGCGTTCTGGTGGTGCTGGGCCGACTACGATCCGGCGCTCGCGAAGCTGCCGCCTTTCGATCGTGCGCCGCACGAGCTGCGTTTCGGCATCGTTCGCAGCGACGGCGGCCCGAAACCGGTCGCCGCAACGCTGGCGCAATTCGCGCGCGAAGGGCGGACCGTCATCGAACCGCTTCCGCCGCCAATCGCCGACGAAACCGAGCATTACGCTGGTCTCCCCGACAGCATCGCGCGAGAATACCACCACTACTGCGACACGTATGCCTGAAAGCCGCACGATAATCGTAACCGGCGCCAGCTCCGGCATCGGACGCGCGCTGGCGCTCGCTGCTTCGGGAGAAGGCGCTCGGGTGGTGCTCGCCGCGCGGCGCGCCGAACGGCTCGAAGAGATCGCGCGCGACATTCGGGCAGCCGGCGGCACCTGTGTGACGGTCGCCACCGACGTCATCGCGCGCGAATCAGCGGCGAAAATCGTCAGCACTGCCATGACGACCTTCGGCCGAATCGACGTCGTTGTCAACAACGCGGGCGCTTACGGCTACGGCGGACTGCTCGAGCAGAGCGATGCGGCGCTCGAAGCGCAATGGCAGCTCCACGTCGCCGCGCCCCTGCGCCTCGCGCGCGCTGCGCTGCCGCATCTCGAAACGACGCGCGGACAGCTCGTCTTCCTCGGCTCGGGCGTTGTGCGCGTGCCGCTGCCGAACGCCGGCGCGTATTCGCTCGGCAAGGCCGCAATTCGGGCGGCGGCCGTTCAGTTACGGCGCGAGTTGCGCGCGCGCGGCGTCGCCGTCACCTACGTCGATCCCGGCGTGGTTGCAACCGAGTTCCACAGCTCGCAAAACATCGAGCGTCCACCCGGTGGAATTGTATCGCCGGAGCACGTGGCGCGCGCGATTCTACGCGGCTTGCGGCGTCGCGCGGCCGTCGTCAACGCGGTTCCATGGCAGACCGCGTTTGCAACGCTCGGCGAATGGTCCGGCACCCTCGCCGACCCGCTCGTAACTCGCGCGTTTGCCGTTAAGCGTACAAAAGAGAGTGCGCCACCGCCGCCTCTGTGTCATCCTGAGGAGCGCGCATTAGCGCGCGTCTCGAAGGACAGCTTCCAACAAACCCTCGAACCCGTTGCCCGGCGAATGGAACGCGTAAAATTACCAGCGGCGTTTCTACGCAACGTTCTCGTGCCGGGAACGACGCTGGAGCTTGGTGCGCTGGCAATGCGCTGGGCGGGTATGCCGAACAAGAACGAACGCGCCGTCTTACGCGAGGCGCTCGATGCACTCGCGGCGGGCGGGTATCTGGAAAACGTGGAGGAGGAACGGTGGAGAGTCATACGCGGCGCGGAGTAAGCGGCATACTCGCCGCAAGCCTGCTGGCCGCGGTTTGCACGGCCGGTGTTGTGCGCGCGGGTGCCGAACCTGCGGAGCAGCGCGGAACCTTCGTACTGTTGGGCGGTACGCCGAAGATAAGCGCTAAGCTTTGGGTAAGCCGGCCTGCCGGCCTCTCCGGCACGTTAAACATTCGGCAGTTCACCGCGGACGGCAAGCCGATTCTCGATTATGACGTGGACATGGAGCGCGTCATGCACATGATCGTCGTGCGCGACGATTTTGCGACGTTCGATCATCTGCATCCGAACTTCGATACGGCGACCGGCACGTTTTCACAAGGCTTCACGAGAGAACCGAATCACCGCTATTATGTTTACGCCGACTCGGCGCCGCATGGCCTACCGCAACAAGTTTTTCGTTTCACGCTCGACAGCGCCGGGCCTGATGCGGACAGTCGTCCGTCATTGGCGCCTTCCGATAGCACCGCTCGAGCAGAGTCGTACAGCATCACGCTTTCGGAAACGACCCTCGCCGCCGGTCAGGCCGAAAATCTCAATTTGACGATTCTGGCAAACAGCCAACCTGCCCGGGACTTAGCACCGTATCTCGGCGCCGCGGCGCACCTCGTCTTCATTAACACGTCGACCTTGGCGTACGTGCACCTTCATCCGACGTTGCGCGGAACGAACGACGAAAGCGCGAGCATGGCTTCGGGAATGAACATGGCGATGGCGACGGAAGGCAAGGCCGGGCCGTTCATGGCGATGGCGGTTCCGGCGCTGCCCGCCGGCACGTACAAGCTCTGGGTTCAGTTCCTCGGTAACGGCAAGCTGTACACGGTACCGTTTACGCTGCTCGCGCGGTAACGCGGCGCAACCGGCTCGCGGCGAGCGCCAAAAAGAAGAGCACCGTGGCGAACAAGACGATCGTCGCGCCGCTCGAGGCACGCACGTAGTACGAAAGATAGAGGCCACCGAGCGTGCTGGTAGCACCGAAGATCGCGGCCAGCGTCATCATCGGCGCGAAGCGCGACGTGAGCTGATAGGCCGCCGCGGCCGGCGTAACGAGCAGGGCCGCAACGAGCACGATCCCAACGGCTTGCAGTGCGACGACGATCGTGAGCGCGAGCATCACGAGCAGTGCATACTCGTAGAGTGCGGCCCGAATGCCGCTGGCCTGCGCGACGACCGGGTCGAACGTCGTGTAGAGCAGGCCGCGATAGAGCACGATCACGGCCGCGCCGAGCACGATGCCGAGCCCGAGAATCAGCCAGAGATCTTGCGGCTGCACTGCCAGAATGTCGCCGAAGAGAAAGCTCTGCAGATCGACGGCGTAGCTGCGCTGTTGGCTCATGAGATAGACGCCGAGCGCGAACATGCCGGTGAAGAGCACGCCGATCGTCGTATCGAGCGAGATGCGCCCGCGGCGATGCACAAAACCAATCCCTACCGCCGTCAAAACCGCAACGATCGCAGCGCCGATATAAAAATTTGCGCCGCGAAGATACGCGATGACGATACCCGCAAACGATGCGTGCGCGATTCCGTCGCCGATAAACGAGAGCTTGCGCAGGACGACGTAGGTGCCCATCGTCGAACACAGAAGTCCGACGACCAGCGCCGCTACGAACGCGCGCTGCATGAACGCGTAATGAAAAGGCTGCGCCAAGAGTTCGATCACCTAGCGTGTCATCCTGAGCGAAGCGACCGTAGGGAGCGAAGTCGAAGGGCGAAGGGCGACACCGTCACTGCCGCATCTCCGGGTGCGCGGCGTGGGCCGCGTGGGGCTCATGATCGTGACGGAGGTGTCCGTGCGTGTGGGTGTGTTCGCGGATCGCGGCGTACGCGCCGGATTCCACGACCTGGCGCGGCGTTCCGAGCGCGAGCACGTGCCGGTCGACGACCATGAGCCGATCGAACCACTCATCGACGCGATCGAGATCGTGCGTCGCCATGAGCACCGGCAACCTTTCGGTTACGACTAGCTTGCGCACGATTTTCCGCAGCGCTTCTTCTGTTGCAGCATCGACGCCGGTCGTCGGCTCGTCGAGCAGCAGCAGCTTCGGCTGCTGCGCAATGGCGCGCGCGACGAATGTGCGCTGCTGCTGACCGCCGGAGAGATGCGCGATGTGGCGGCCGGCGAGTGCGGTCATGCCGACGACGTCTAATGCGAGGCGCACCGCGTCGCTATCGCGTGGGCCGAAGCGCTCCCAAAACGGCAGCCGCGCGAATCGGCCCATGGCAACGACGTCCCATACCGTCGCCGGAAAAGACCAATCGACGGCCTCGACCTGCGGAACGTAGGCGATACTGCCTGGACGCAAGTCCCGCGGGTCCGCTCCAAGCACGCGCAACGAACCGCCTGCGGGCTTCAGCAGTCCGGCGATCGTTTTGAGCAGCGTAGACTTTCCCGATCCGTTCGGCCCCACGATGCCGAGCGCTTCACCGTAGCGTGCGGTGAACGTTGCACCGGTCAGCGCTGTGAAGTCGTCGTAACGCACGACCAAATCCAGCGCTACGACTGCGTCTGAGCCCGCGTCGCCCTGAGCGTAGCCTGCGTCACCCCGAGCGGAGCCTGCGTCACCCGCAGCGGAGCCCGTGTCACCCTGAGCTTGTCGAAGGGTCGACACGGCTATTTCAACGCGTCCACGATCACATTCGTGTCGTACGTCATCATCGCGATGTAATTAACGACGCGTGGATC
>DASXGO010000223.1:0-11159 GCA_036489055.1 Candidatus Cybelea sp.
CGCGATCTTGGCTCTCGCGGCGTGTGCCCCGGCCGGCTCGCGACGCACCTCCGGGAACACGCTGACGTTCAGCGGCCTCGCCGGCGAACCGGACTCGCTCAATCCGATGCTCTCCAACGAGGCCGACGAACTCAACTTTAGCCATCTCTACATGTCGTATCTCATCGAGAACGACGATGCGGGCGAGGCCGTGCCCGAGATCGCGCGGGAGGTACCGACACGCGCCAATGGCGGCATTTCGGCCGACCTGCGAACGATCACCTATCATATTCGGCGTAACGTGCGCTGGCAGGATGGTGCGCCGCTCACCGCTGCCGACGTCCTCTTCTCCTACCGAGCCATCGTCGATCCGCGCAACAACGTTGCGACCCGCGTCGGATACGATGAAGTGCAGAGCATCCGCGAGCCGGAGCCGTATACGGTCGTCCTGCATCTGCGGCGGGCGTTTTCACCTTTCGTCCAGTACTTCTTCGGGCCGCAGGGCGTCGGCGCCATCATGCCGCGCCATCTGCTCGATCGGTACGCCGACCTCAATCGCATCCCGTACGACGCGCTCCCAGTGGGGTCGGGACCGTTCCGTATCGTGCGCTGGCAACGCGGCGACAACATCGAGCTTGTCGCGAACCCCCTGTACTGGCGCGGCAAGCCGCGAATCGCTCGCATCGTCTATCGCATCATCCCCGATCCCGACACGCGTCTCGAGCAGTTGCGAACCGGAGAAGTGGACGCATACTTCGACGTCGATCCGCAATTGTTGCCGCAGATGCGGCGAATTCCGAACCTCCGCCTTGCGTTGACGCCGGTAAACGATCTGCACGTGCTGCGCTTCAACTTGCGCGATCCCGCGCTGCGCGATCCGGTCGTTCGGCGCGCAATTGCCATGGGGATCGATCGCCAAACCCTCGTCGCCGCCGCAACGCACGGCAGCGGAAGAATCGTCGACGCCGATCAGCCGTACCTCGGCTGGGCTTACGATCGGGCGACGCCATCGATCCCGTACGACCCGGCCGGCGCGCGGCAGCTGCTGCGCGGACGCAACCTCGAGCTCACGCTCGCGATCGCGCCGCAGATCATCAATGGATCGCGGCTCGTCGCGTCGATGCTTCAAGAAGACCTACGGCGCATCGGCATTCGCGCGACCGTCAAACAGTATCCGAGCGCGATGTATTATGGAGCCGCCGCACAGGGCGGCATCCTCGCCGGAGGCCGCTATCAGCTGGCCTACGATGCGTGGTGGGTGCTCGGGAACGATCCGGACGACTCGTGGAACTTCGGCTGCAGTCAAACGCCCCCGGCTGGACTGAACTATTCGTTTTGGTGCAACCGGGAGGCCGATGCGGCGATGGGGCATGCGCTCGGAACGACCGATCGCGTACGGCGTACGGCCGATTACGCCGTCGTGCAGCGCGCCATCGCCGGGGATCTTCCGGTCTTCACCCTCTGGCAAGTTCGTATCCCGAACGCTTACCGGCCGTATCTTAGCGGAGTCGCACCGTCACCGGCGGGATCGACTTTTTGGAACGCCTCGAAGTGGACCCTGCGTTAACCCTTCGTCGATATGAGATCCTGCATCGGACTCGACGCATTCGCGTAGAGCCGCTTCTCCATGCGGCCCGCGAGAAATGCTTCACGTCCGGCGATGACGGCGTGCTTCATCGCATCGGCCATCGTGACCGGGTCCCGGGCGCTTGCGATGCCGGTATTCATTAGGAGCGCGTCCACGCCCAACTCCATCGCAATCGCCGCGTCCGAGGCCGTGCCGACGCCGGCATCGACGATCACCGGCACGCCGGCGCGTTCTTTGATGATGCGAATGGAGTAGGGGTTGCAGACGCCCAATCCGCTTCCGATCGGCGCTGCTAGCGGCATGACGGCCGCACACCCCAGCTCTTCGAGTTGTTTGCACGCAATCGGGTCGTCGCCGATGTAGGGGAGAACCGTGAATCCGTCTTTGACGAGGTGTTCGGCAGCCAGCAGCGTTTCGCGGCTGTCGGGGTGGAGCGTTTGGGCGTCGCCGATGACCTCGAGCTTCACGAGATCGGTTTCGAGCAGCTCACGTGCGAGCTGCGCCGTCAGAATCGCTTCGCGCGACGAATAGCAACCTGCCGTGTTCGGAAGAATCGTGTAACGCGTGCGATCGATATAGTCGAGCAGCGTCTTCCCCTCGGCATTATCGAGACTGATCCGCCGGATCGCAATCGTTACCATCGTGGCGCCGCTGGCGGCGTGCGCCGCTCGCATCACGTCCATCGAGGGATACTTGCCGGTCCCGACGATTAGCCGCGATTCAAGCTCGTAGTTGCCGATTTTCAATCGGTCGTTCATCGCGCTAGCCTCCCGCGACCGCTTCGATGATTTCGACGCGATCGCCGTCCTGCAGTCGCTGTGTTTCGTACTCGGTACGCCGGACGACGCGGTCGTTGCAGGCGACCGCAACTCCCGTGCGCGCGGTGCCGAGCATTTCCAGGAGCATGCCGACCGTCATCTCATCCGGCAATTCGCGCGGGCTGCCGTTCACCGTCGCTTTCATGCGTGGGTGATTCGTGGCGCAGCGCGATCTTCCGTGCTGAAGCGAGCAATCGAAAAGGGTTCGAGTACGGAGGTTTCGTCGCGCTCGATTGCATCGGCGATTGCGCGCGCCGTCATGGGTGCCAGCAGTATTCCGTTGCGGTAGTGGCCCGTTGCGAGCAAAAAACCCTCGATGTCGGTTGGGCCCAAAAGCGGAAGCCCATCGGGCGTTCCGGGCCTCAGACCGGCCCAGCTCTCGGTGATCGTAAAGGATCCGAGCGACGGCGCCGCATCGAGCGCCGCATGCAGCAACTCGTGCACGCCTTCCGCGGTAACGCGTTCGTCGAAGCCGCTCGATTCGACGGTCGCGCCGATCAACAGACGGCCGTCGTCGCGCGGAACGAGGTAGGCGCCGGGAACCCACGTCGGCCGGCGCACGAAACCGCTGGGAACGCTCAATGCGATCATCTGCCCTTTGATCGGCTCGATCGGCGGAACGCAGGATCGCGGCAGGCCGCGCAGTTGCGCCGCCCACGCGCCGCAAGCGTTGACGACGGCCCGCGCGCCGTTGAAGCCGCGATCGCTACGAACGCCTAGAACGCGACGCGAGTCGCACTCCACTTCCATCAAAAAACTCTGCTCGACGCGAACGCCGCGCGCTTCGCACGCGGCAGCGAGCGCGCGACCGAGGCGCCGGTTATCGACTTGGCCTTCGTCGTGTTTAAGCAGTCCGCCGGCCAGCGCCCCGCCGAGCCACGGCTCGCCCGCGAGAGCCGTGCGGCGATCGACCAGCTCGCAGCGGACGCCCCGTGCGTGCAGCTGCTCGGAGTGCCGTCGCAGCGCCTCGATTTCGCCGGCCTCGAATGCCGCGTAGAGCACGCCATCGAGCCGCAGATGCGCATCGATGCCGCTCGCATCCGTGATTCGCGCAACGAAGCCGGGATATTCGCGCAGCGAAGCGGCGCAGAACGCGAGCATCGATTCGTCGGTGAGGCGCTCGGTATACGGCGCGAGCATTCCGGCGCCGGCCCAGGATGCCGCCCGTGCAGGTTCGGCGCGATCGTAGACCCGCACAGCGGCCCCACGCTCGGCAAGTTCGAAGGCAATCGATAAGCCGATGAGGCCGGCGCCGACGACGATGACGTC
This sequence comes from Candidatus Cybelea sp., assembly GCA_036489055.1. Lineage (GTDB taxonomy): Bacteria > Vulcanimicrobiota > Vulcanimicrobiia > Vulcanimicrobiales > Vulcanimicrobiaceae > Cybelea. The sequence goes on from DASXGO010000223.1 coordinate 3,655, forward strand.
GCCCATAGTTCGACTCCGCTCGGTATACAATCTACATGCCGAGGTACACGGGGCCTTCACCGCCTTGCGGCGGTACCCACGTGATGATTTGATAGGGATCGGCGATATCGCAGGTCTTGCAGTGCACGCAGTTGGTGAAGTTGATCTGCAAGCGGCCTTCGAATCCGCCATCGCGCCTTTCGAATAACGGTTCGTAAACGGCGGCGGGACAGAAATACTCGCATGGATTCCCGTACTCGCGCGTGCACCGATCGCGGCAGATGTTCGTATCTGAAACGATCAGATGGCAGGGCTGATCCTCCTCGTGCATCGTGCCGCTGTTGTAGACGTCGGTGAGCTTGTCGAACGTCAAGGTGCTATCGGCCTTGGCGCGCGGGGTCGGCGGCGGATCGAAGCCCATCTTCTTCATCCGCGCGTACCCCGGCTCGCCTTGCAGCTTGTCGATGAAGCCGAAGCCGGCGCCGCCGGTGAAGGTCGAAAGACCGGCGTTGATCAGACCGGCGAGCATTCCGTTGTGAAATCCTTGATGGAAGTTGCGCGCCGTCCGCAACTCGGCGAATGCCCACGATTCCTTGAAGCGACGTTCGTACGAGCTCAAGCTTTCGCGATCGTACCGCGCGCTCTGCAGTGCCTCCCAGATCGTCTCCGCGGCGAGCATGCCCGACTTCATGCCGAGGTGAATTCCCTTTAGCCGCATCCCGTTGAGGAAGCCCGCCGAATCGCCGACGATCAAGAGGCCGTCGGCATACGCCCGCGGCATCGCGAAGAGCCCGCCTTCGGGAATCGCTTTCGCGCCGTAGCGAATCATCTTGCCGCCTTCGAGCATCTTGGCAATCGCGGGGTGCTCTTTGTAGCGTTGCAGCTCATTGTGCGGGTCGGTCGTCGGATTCTTGTAATCCAAGCCGGTGACGAACCCGATATCCAAGACGTTGCCGCCCATGCCGTAGATGAATCCGCCGCCGAACGTCTCGGACGGCAACGGATATCCTAACGTGTGAATCACCGCGCCGGCTTTGAAGCGATCGTCGGGAAGCTGCCAAAGCTCTTTCACGCCGGCGGCGTAGACCTGCGGCTCTTTACCCGCGTAAAGATCGAGACGCGATACGGCTTGCTTTGTCAGCGTTCCGCGCGGGCCCTCACCGAGGACGACGACTTTGGCAATGATGTCGGCACCGGGCTCATCGTTCGACTTCGGCTGGCCGTTGTGATCGAGACCTTTATCGCCGGTTCGCACGCCGATGACGCGATTCTCGTGCCAGAGCAGCTCTTGCCCGGGAAACGCCGGAAAGACTTGCGCGCCGCTCTCCTCTGCGACCTCACCGAGCCATTTGCAAATTTTCTGCAGTGATGCGACGTACTTACCGTGATTGCGCAGCGGCGGCGGCGTAAATGGTGCTTTGATCTTGGCGCGCGAGGTCAGGAACCACAGCTCGTCGCTCGTTACAGGCGACTCGACCGGCGCGCTCTCGCGCCAGCTGGGAAGCAGTTCGTCGAGCGCGCGTGGATCCATGACCGCGCCCGATAACCCGTGATGGCCGATCTCGCCGCCCTTCTCGATGACCAGAATTTCGAGCGCGCGCCCGGCCGCCTGCGCCAGTTGTCCGAGCCGGATCGCGCCGGCGAGACTGGCGGGCCCGGCCCCGACGAAGAGGACGTCGACTTCGAGCTTATCGCGTTCGGCCATACGCCCTAGTTAGGCTTGCCGGGAGAGGACTCCTCAAGTCAGTGCGTCGAGCGCGCACGAAACCGCCAAGACGTGCATCGAAATGCGCGTTTCCCACGCTGCCGTCCCGGGCGTTTCGAACGTCAACACGCGGCAAACGCCCGTGCGGGCGAGGGCCAGCGAATACGAAAGGCCTCCAAGCGCGAGCGCTTCTTGTGCGGCGTCCGCGAGGATCCGTCCGGGTTCGCGAGCACAGTGCGCGTCGTCGAGCGGCCCCGCCAAATCGAAGGTGGCCTCGAGCGGATCGATCGGAAAGCCTTTTGCCGCAAGTGTCGCCACGACGCGCCGGCCGAGATCCGCGCCGCCATACTCGTAGCAATAGAAACCGTGAGCGTCGCAGTCTTCGTGAAGATCGATCGAGAGCGCGAACGCCATCCCGCGGTTTGCCGTAACGATCGCCGCCGCTTCGGGAGAGCCGCCGGCGCCGGCGAACGTTCGATTGACGTCGATGCCGTCCGCGTTCGCCCTCGTCCGTGCGCTAAAACCGCTCGGGTTCGTGCACGGCCAAATTCGATAGGAGAACTCCGGCCGGAGGCCGCCGCGTTCGACGAGTTGCAGCAATGCCCACGATCCGGCCGGCTCGTCGCCGTGAACGCCGGCCGCTAGCGCTACCGTTGGAAGGCGCGGATCGCCGATATCGGCGCACAGCAGCGTTCGGTCGGCGACGCCGCAACCGACGTGCCGCAGGCGAACGCGCTCGCCGTGCAGCGATTTCCACCGCTCGACCAGCGCACGGTAGGTGCCGCCGCTCGAAATCATAACTCGTTGAACCCATGGATGCTTCAACGCGTCGCAGCTTCGGCAGCGATAACAACGCGCCGGTTGCACCGGAAATCCTCCAAGCCATCCTCGAGGCAAACGAGGGCGATGCAGTCGGCTACGGCGGTGATCCGTGGACCGCGCGCGCCATAGCGCGCTTCAAAGAGCATTTCGGCGACCGCACGGACGTGTACCTAACTTTCAACGGAACCGGCGCCAACGTGGCCGCGCTGAGCTCGCTGCTACGGCCGTGGGAAGCCGTGCTCGCTCCGGCGAGCGCCCATTTGCAGACCGACGAATGCGGAGCACTCGAGCGCTTCGCCGGATCGAAAGTGATTCCGATCCCTACGGACGACGGCAAAATTCGAGCGTCCGACGTCGAGCCGTACCTGCTGGCGGGACACGGCGTGCACTTTCCGCAGCCGCGCGCGATCTCAATCTCGCAAGCGCCGGAGTTTGGCGGCATCTACGAGCTCGATGAAGTGCGCGAGCTGTGCACCTTCGCACGCGCTCATGGCTTGCTCGTACACATGGACGGCGCGCGTCTGGCCAATGCTGCCGTCGCACTCAAAGCAAGCCTACGCGAAGCAAGCGTGGATCTGGGCGTTGACGTGTTGAGTTTCGGCGGCACCAAGAACGGCCTGTTGCTCGGCGACGCGATCTGCTTCTTCAAGCCGGAGCTGCACGCCGATGCGGCTCCCTACGTGCAAAAGCAGTCGATGCAGCTCGCATCGAAGATGCGCTATCTCGCCGCGCAATTCGACGCGCTGCTTACCGACGGACGCTGGTCACGCTACGCGGCGCACGCTAACGCGATGGCGCAACGGCTTTACCATCGCGTGAAGGAGATCCCCGGCGTCCGCGTGACGCGACCCGTCCGCTGCAACGCGATCTTCGCGACGCTCGACCGGGGCGCCATCGAAGCAATTCAACGCGAGTTCTTCTTCTACGTCTTCGACGAGGCGCTGCCGGAAGTGCGCTGGATGACGCACTGGGCGACGACGGAGCAAGACGTCGAAGAGTTCGCCGCCTGCATCAGACACGCGGTTACCAAAGCCTAGGCGCTCACGCCGTCCAATCGAGCATTGCATTCCACTCGGGCTTGGGAAAGCGCTGCTTCGATTTGATCGCCTCGACGTACTTACGTTTGCCGGCCCGATTGCCTTTGCCCAGCATTAGACCGCCGACGAGGCGATCTTCCGAGAAGAAGAGCGCGCGATACCACTTCTTTTCCTTATCAATCTTGCGGGCGACCTCGAGGTCGGGACGGAGATCGGTGCCGAGCCCGAACTGCGTGATCGTCTGCCCTTTGAAGAGCAGCGACGAATATTCGGGCACGTCGTGGTACTTTTCGCTGCCGCCCATCATGTTGAGGGCGACGACTTTGCCGTGCGCGCCGGCGTTGTTCCACGTACCCATCCGATAGCGGATCTCGAGAATTGGATCGTAGAAGTCCGCGACGTCTCCTGCCGCATAAATCCCCTTGATGTTCGTCTCCAGGTGGTCGTCGCAGAGAATACCGTTCTTGCTCGTGTGGATTCCTGAGCCCTCGCAGATCTCCGTATTCATCGTGAGACCAAATCCGTATCCGTAACACTCGGCTGCGATCTCTCGGCCATTAATTGTGCGGACTTTGGTTATGGCGCCGTTGGACCGCACGAACTCCTCGACTTCTTCGCCGTAGTGCATGTGCACGCCGTCGGCCGTGGCTGCTTCGTGCACGAGCGCACCGGCCTCTTCGTCAATGATCCGGTGCAAGGCGCGCGGACCGCGCATGATCCAATGCGTCTCCATGCCGCGCGATGCATAGGCCTCCGCCAACTCATACGCGATGAACGAGCCGCCGATCGCTACCGCGGCGCGGCTTCGGTCGATCTGCTCGGAGATCGCGCGCGTATCGTCGAGATACTGGAACGCAAACAGATTTGCGGCCCCTTCGGCGCCCGGCTTGCCCGTCGGATTGGGACGGCCGCCGGTCGCAATGAGCAAAGCGTCGTACGGATAAGATTTCCCGTCGACTTGCACGACCTGCTCTTGGGGGACGACCCGCTCCACGTGGGTGCGCAGCTTCAGATCGATCCGATGGTTCTCGTGCCAAGCTAAGTCCCGGATCATCACCTTCGCCTCGGGAATCTGCCGGCGCAGCATCGGAGGCAGCGAGATGCGATTGTAGAGCGTGTACGGCTCGTCGGCAAACAGCGTGATCTCGCACGCCGGATCGTGTTTGCGCAGCTGCTCGGCTGCCGTGGTTCCGGCAAAGCCGTTGCCGATGATGACGTATCGCCGGACGCCGTTATCGATTGCGCTATCCATGCAGTCCCAGTGCGACCATCATGTCAAATCCGACTTGGAGCGCGCGCTCGTCAATGTCGAAGCGAGCGCTGTGATGCGGCTCGCGCGCGTTGTCGCCGCGCGCGCCGATCAGGAAGTAAGCGCCCGGACGCAGCTGCTGCATGAAGGACATATCCTCCGACCACATTACGATCTCGTGCGGATCCACGACATTTTCGGGGCCGGCGACGCCGCGCGCAACCTCGCGCACGATCGCATTTGCGGTTGCGTCGTTGACCGTCACCGGATAGACCCAATGATATTGAAAGCGATATTCGAGCCGCATCGCGGTGCAGAGCCCCGCGGTCAGGCGTTCGATCTTCTGAGGTAACTCGTTACGGACGTCCTCGTCGAAGGCGCGAACCGTCCCTTGCAGCGCCGCGCGTTCCGGAATCACGTTGAATGTCGTGCCGGCATGGAACGCACCGACGGTCACGACGACGGGTTGGCGCGGCGCTACTTCGCGCCCCGCGATCGTCTGCAACGACATGACCAGCTGCGCCGCCCCCACGATCGGATCGACGGCCTTGTCGGGCATCGCGCCGTGGCCGCCCTTGCCGATCAGTTCGATATCGAAGCGGTCGGACGACGCGAAGAAGGCGCCGTCCCGTACGCCAATCTTGCCGGCCTCGAGCCCGCTATAGAGATGCAGCGCAAAGGTCCGATCGACGTGCGGATTCTCCAGCGCCCCGTCGTCGATCATCAACTTATTGCCGGCATGCCCTTCTTCGCCGGGCTGAAAACAGAAGACTAGAGTTCCCGCAACCTCCGCGCGGCGCGATGCCAGTTCTCGCGCGGCCGACAGGAGCATCGCCATGTGACCGTCGTGGCCGCAGGCGTGCATCACGCCGTCGTTGGCGGAGCGGTAGGGAACCTCGTTCTCCTCTTGGACCGGCAAGCCGTCCATGTCGGCGCGCAGGAGCGTAACCGGACCAGGCCTGCCGCCTCGAAGCGTCGCCAAGACGCCGGTCTTTCCGACGTGCGTACGAATCTCATCGATGCCGAAATCGCGCAAGTTGCGTACGATGAAAGCCGCGGTTTTGTGCTCCTCGAGCGACAGCTCGGGATGCGCGTGAAAATGCCGCCGGTAACGAACGACTTCGGTGCCGCCGGCGCGCGTCTCAGAGGCGCTCATGGGTTCGGTTCGAAATCGGCGCGAAAGAGATAATCACCGTTAGCCTTCTCGCAGTACGAAACGGCCGAGCTATAAGAGCTGGCTTTCGCCGCCGCTAGCGCGCTGCGATCGATCTCGCGATTCCCCGACGTTTTGTAAACCCAGGCGTTGAGTAGATTGTCGGCGTCGCCGACCTGAACGTCGATCTCGGATGAATACCATACGCCGCGCGCGGCGAATGCCGGATAGCGCGGCTGGACGGGATGGCTCACCGTGGCTTCCATAAAGGGATGCGGACAGTTCAACGTATACGGCGGTGCTATCGCCGTCGCAGCTTGCGTCGGAAAGCCTTGCGCGCTTTGTGCCGGCAGCGGCTTATAGGCAGCGTGTCCGAAGGACGGAATGCCGCAGGCGGCATCGCCTACGGCGTCCCAGCCGTAGAGCGCGTCGCCCGAAGTACGAGCCTGTATGACCCACGCATGCCGGACGAAGACCGCCTTATCGAAGGTTACGACCTGCCGGGTTGACTCCGCTTCCTTATTCGTTCGTTCGGTCAACGGCACGTGCGCGACGTCCCAGGTGTACCAGCCGCCGTCCGTATCGGCGACGATCTTCGCCGAAACGATCGTCCTAGGGCCGCCCGCGACGAGACCGAAGACGAGACCGGTCGAGCGTCCATCGCTCGTTGCGGGTATCGCGGGACGATACCAGAGCGAGGCGGGACAGTACTCGGTGCGCGCTTGCGCCCGTCCGTTACACGCGAGCGTGATGGCCGCGGTCGCTCCGAGAAACGCCACAACGCGAAAAGGCATCGCGGCCGTCACGGAAAGTACTTCAATTCGATCAGCATCTCGCCGACGACGGGGACGCAGAGAAATTGCGCTGGCCGGAATTGATGAACGCCAACGGCGCCGAGCATGTATTTGTCCATACCATCGACTCCGCTCGATTGCACGATTTCCTCCTGAATGCTGTAACCATTTGAATCGATGTAGGCTCGAGCAACGACCGTCAACGGCTTCCCGCCGTAAGCGCCGACCGGGCTCGTGAGGTCGCCGCGCATCGCCGGGTCAACGTACACCTTACCGCATTTGAGCGGAGCGATGGTTTGCAAATGCTGCGCTTCGATCGCGCGCAAGCCGGCGGGCGCGCTCGACAGTTCCTCACCGACCGGGAGCACGTACGAGGGGCACGTTACGGGAGCACCGCGGTCAAGTGAGTACGAGTCGACAAAGAAGTAGTCGATTTTGTCCGAAGCCGGCAGCGTCACGATAAGCGGCTCGCGCTTCCGGTCTTGCGGTGTCCCGGAAAGATCGCCATCGGGCACCACGGCATCGTAAGCGTCGGTATCGCTCACCAGCGTCACGTGTGCGCCGAGCGTCGCGCCCGCAGGCGTAAAAAGGGCTAGCACGTATTGCCGGCCGCCACCGACGGCAGCATTAGAAGCGACGACGGCCGGGATTGGAACGACTGCCGCGACCACCTGGCAGAACGGATTGTCGTACTTCCATTGCGACGACACGTCGGCCGCGCCGGCGCGCGGCAACGAGGCCAATAACGCCACGACAAGCACGGCCG
>DASXGO010000255.1:0-8094 GCA_036489055.1 Candidatus Cybelea sp.
TGGGCCGTGCCGTATTGGGTCGCGCTCGCGGTTCGCACCGCATTGCTCGATTTCGGCGTCAAGACGTTGCTGCAGTGGCCGAACGACGTGTTGATGGGCGAGCGCAAAGTCGCCGGCATTCTCTGCCAATCGGTCGTCATCGGTTTCTCCGCTCGGGCGGCCTGCGGCGTCGGCATCAACGTGCGGCGCCCCGGCGTCGATCCCGGCATCGATCCGCCGCCGGCCTTCTGCGACGACGTTGCGCCGGTCGAGCGGCCCGCGTTGCTGCGCGCGCTGCTCGCGCAGTACGAACGCCGGCTCTTTATGCTCGACCACCCGGAACGCGTGAGGACCGAATGGGACGAAGCCGCCGGTTTACCGAGGCGCCCCTACCGCATCGCGCTCGACGGCGAGCCCGAATCGTTCGAAGCGATTGCCGAGGGCCTCGCCGCGGGCGGCGGCTTGCGCGTTCGTCGCGAGGGTGGACGGATCGAAACCGTGTCGCTTGCCGACGCCCGTGTGTTAAGAGAGCTTTAAGCGCGCTCGTTGCGAGCGCGGGTCAAACGCCGGTCACACGCTTCGCAGAAATGCGGCATCTTGTTATCGGTTTCGAAGATCGAGTTGGAATAGTACATCGCGCAGCGCGCGTTGTAGCAATGTTTGAGCCCGAAGGCGTGTCCGAGCTCGTGAATCGACTCTTTGAGCGTGCGCTGAAAGAGCAGGTTCGGATCGGCTGGATCGCCGTAAAACTCCGATCGCAGACGGTGAATCGAAACGACGGCAGTTCCCTGCGATTCGTCGGCGTCACCGAAGACGAAACGGTGCGACGTTTTATAGCAATCGAAGTCGGTTACCGCGAGGAGCGCGCCGTCGGCGTCGGGGTGCGCGCGGCGAAGCTTGGCGTTGAGCGTCGCAACGAAGAGTTGGCCGCGCGTAGCGTTGAGCGTGCTCCGCGGAACGACCAGCGATCGCTCGACGCTCGCGCTCGCGAGGAAACGTTCCTCCAGGCAGGTGGCGAGACGATCGAGGAAGGCAGCGTCGACGGTATTGATCGGCACGATGCGTATCTGCGATTCCATCTCGTTGCGCGTGCTTCGACCCGCATGCGGGCAAAACTTGCCGCCGGCTCGAAGTCGCTGGGCGTGATCGTTGGAGTCGGAATCGACATAGCGGACGTCGCGCGCTATCACTTCGACGAAGCGAAGCTCGCGTGGTTCGCCCGTAAAATCTACACGGAAACTGAAATGGCATACGCGATGCGCAAACGCAACTGGCCCGAGCGGCTCGCCGGGTTCTTCGCGGCGAAGGAAGCAACGCGAAAAGCCTTTGGCCACGCGATTCCGTGGCGATGGGTCGGCGTGGGGCACGAGCGCAGCGGCAAGCCGACGATCGAGCTTCGCGAACGCGCCGCGCGATTGATGGAGAGCCGCGGCGTGCGAACCATCCACCTCACCATCACGCATACTGCAGCGGCCGCCGCGGCCGTCGTCATCTTGGAATCGTGATCTACGTCTTGACGCCCGACGCGGCGCGTGCTGCCGATGCGCAAGGCATCGCGCGCGCCGGCGAAGAGGCGCTCATGCATAACGCCGGCAAACGCATCGCCGAGCGCCTGCGCGCCATTGCCGGGCCGGAACGCCCGATCGTCGCGCTCGCCGGGCCCGGCAACAACGGAGGTGATGCGTTCGCGGCCTTGGCCGAGCTGTCGCCGGCGTACGAGTGTACGGTCGCGGCCGGTCCTTCGGATCGCCGTTCGCAAGCGCGCATCGCGGCCGAAGCCCGCGCGGCGGGCGCTGCGGTCCGTATCGTGCCGCTGCCGCGCGACGAAAGCGAGGCGCGCGCGCTGCTCGCGGACGCCGTCGCGGTTGACGGCCTCTTCGGGACGGGGGCACGACTGCCGCTGCCGCCAACGTACCGTCACCTCACCCGCGTGCTCGATGCTCGCGAGCGCACGGTCCTTGCGATCGATATCCCAAGCGGCATCGACGCGCTCACCGGTGCGGTCGACGAAGACGCGGTACGCGCTGGAGTTACCGTCGCGCTTGCCGCCGCGAAGCCGGGACTCTTACTCGAGCCGGCGCGCGAACACGTCGGCGAGCTTTGGGTGGGCCGTATCGGCATTGACGACGCGGTGCTCGCCGCGCAGCCGCAGCGGTTTGCCGCACTCGATGATAATGCGTTCTTAAATCTAATGCCCAAACGCGCGGCCGAGAGCGACAAGCGCTCCGCCGGCGCGCCGCTGATCGTTGCGGGTTCTGCGCAATTTCCGGGCGCCGCGGTGCTCTGCGCGCTGGGCGCGGCGCGAGCCGGCGCCGGCTACGTCACCGTCGCGGCGCCGAGCTCGGCAGCAACGGTACTGCGGATGCATCTCGTCGAGCAAGTAGTCGTCGAACTCTCCGACGCGGCGAGCCCGCAGGCGATCGTCGACGAGCTGCTCGACATCTCCAAACGTAGCGGATCGGTTGCAATCGGTCCCGGATTGGGGCTCGACGATCGTACCGGCGACATCGTCGCACGCTTCCTGGAAGCCAACACCCTTCCGGTCGTAATCGACGCAAGCGGTCTGTTTCACTTGAGCAGACGGCTCGGGCTGCTGCACGATAAACCCAGCGTCGTTACACCGCATGCCGGCGAGTTCGCGCGCTTGTCGGGGCGCGGCACCGTCGCACCGGGAACGCGCGTCGAGCGAATTTGCGAGTTCGTCGATCGCACCGGCGTAGCGACGCTGCTCAAGGGTTCCGACACGCTAATCTACGACGGCCGCGGCCCGGTCCATATCAATCCGACGGGAACGAACGCACTTGCGACTGCGGGTACGGGCGACGTGCTGACCGGAATCATCGCGACGTTGCTGGCGCAAGGGTTGTCGCCGGTCGATGCGGCCCGTGCCGGCGCCTATTGGCACGGCTTGGCCGCACGATACGCCCTCCAACGGCGACGCGTGGGCGTGATCGCCCGCGACGTCCCCGAGTCGCTCGGCCCGGCGCTGGCCGCGTCCAAACCGGAAGACGAATCGCTCGTCAGAATCGCGTGAAGCTGAACTTCTAACTTACGGTGTCGAGTCCGCCGGCATCGGCGGCGGGATCGCCATCCGCGCCGTGAGCGCTTGATCCGCAACGGACTCCAGCGCAGCTACGTGCGCAGTGGTCAAGGGATCGAGCCCCGAGCGATGACGAGCCGCACGGGCATCGTCGCGCAGCGCGATCAGCTGCGCGCGCGCGAGCGACTGGGCATCGTACGGCGTTCCCGGCTGAGGTGCGAGCAGCATCTGCGCGAGCATACGCGCGTAGAATTGCTGCAGGCTGCGATGGACTTCGCCCATCGAGGTAACTGCGGGCGTCCGCAGATCGCCGAAGACGGCATATTGCGTCCAGGCGAAATCGTCGCTTAGGCTCATCGTGCTCCCCGCGTGGTACTTGAGCGAAAGGTCGTCCAACCGCTGAAGCAAGACCGGATTGAAAATCGACGCGAGCGTCTGCTGTTGAAGCTGCTCGACGATCGTGGAGATCGGTTCGTCGTGACGCAGCGGCGGGCTATACGCCCAGAGCGGCTGCGGCAGATCGGTCACCCACTCGGAGTACACGAGTTGCCGTAGCAGCGCGGGCTGCAAGTTCCAAGCGGACGGCGAGAAAAGGTGGGTCTCGAGAAAAGCAAAGGCGCGCTTGGATTCGCTACGCGAAATCGGCGTCAGCGGCGGAGCCGCGCCGGAATCGCCGACGTGCGCCCGCGATAGCGCTTCGCCACCGATATAATGCCATGCGACCCGCGTGCATCGAATCGTCGGGAAGAGCGCGAATTCGAACGCTTCGCGTAAGTCATCGTGGCTGCCGCCGGTGCGTTCGAATCGCGCGGGCATCGTGCGAACGATCGTGTTTGAAATCCTTAGCTGAGCGTCGCACCAGCTCAAGTTGTCGTTGGTTAGATCGAACTGATCGATGCGCGGATCGATGGCGTGGCCCGACGCCCAGCTGACGTCTTCGTCCATCGCGAAGCGATACCACGGGTTCGACCATTGCGATGCCCAGCGCCGGAGCGTCGGCCGTTCTTGCTCCGGCGTGGTCGCGCCTGCGATCGGAGCGTAGCCGTAGCGAATGGCGTAATAGTCGTACGGCCCGAGCACGGTTTGAAAATAATTTCCGCTCGACATTCCCTTCGGCCACACGTTCGTCGGCGTGTACTCCATGACGGAGTTCGCGAGCCCGTGCTCTTGCGTGAACGTTCGCGAGCGAACCTGCGCGCTCGTATACGCCTCCGAGGCGATGAAGTTGTGCTGCAAACCCCAGTTATGCCCGGATTCGTGGAGCACGATCGACTTGAGGAAGTCTAGGGCGTAGTGCGGCGGCAGCTGTCCCGGCGCGATGTCGTCCATCGCCCAGAGCGCCGATAAACCGAAGAGCGCGGATTCCTTGGCGCCGGCGGCGTACGCTGCCTCACGCGTCGCAAACGCCGGTCCGGCATCCGCGGCCCGCACCGGGTTGACGAAGTTCACTCCCTCTTCATAGCCGAATCGCATGAGATCGGCGTCGACGACGATCGACGTGTGGATCATCTCTCCCGTCCGGGGATCCCAGACGAGTCCGGCTTGCGCGTATCCGCCGCCGTACGCCAGCGTCAGCCAGTGCACCGTATTATAGCGAATGTCGTCCGGATCCCAATTCGGATCGTCCGGCTGATCCTTGACGACGACCGCGTTGGGATACCCGATCGCCGCGAAAGCCTTATTCCACTCTAAGAGTGCGCCGCGAATCGTATCGCGGTACTGCACCGGAACGGTGTTGCTGATGTAATAAACCATCGGATGCCGGGCAAGATTCCAACGGACGATCTCACGCCGGTTGCGCTCGTGCACGTTGTCGGAATCAAACTGCAGCTGAATGTTGGGATAGTAGCCGACGCGGTCGTCGGCGAGCCGCGGCGTGTAGCTGCCCAGCGCAGGCGCCTTCGCGATGTTGTACTTGACGTCGACTTGAATCGCACGTGCGTCGATCACGTTATCGAAAACGTTTGGTGGCATCGCGGAGACGAAGGTCTGATCCGCTTCGACGATGACGTTCTCCGGAAAGGACTTCGTCGGACCGAAATACGAGCGTGTGTCGTCGAGCCGATAGGCCGAGCCGGGCGTCTTATCGGTATTGAAGGCGAACCGAAACGCATCGGTCAGATCCAGCACGTCGCCGAGTAAATACGATGCATCGACGACCACGTTGCCGCTCGCGGCATCTTCGGCGGCGATCGCCGCCGTCGCGATCACCGACGGCGCGAACGACTCGGCAACGGCGCGGGCTGCGGGAGTGTTCGGCGTCGCGATGAACGACGTATTCGGCCACGTGACGACGATCTTGTCGTCCGCACGGGTGAATCGCACGATCCGCGCGCTTGGAAACTCCAGATACGGCAGCCCCGGCGTTAAGACGAAACCGCCAAGACCGTTCTTCGGAACGGCGGTTTGAATGAAATCCGTGTCGAGCTGATCTTTGCTCAACTCGATATAGACTTTGCCGCTCTTGCGCCAAATCGTGAAGAGACCACGCTGCGGCGTCAAGCCCTTGGTGAAGGTCGCGTAATCCGCAGGACCCGACGCGGCGGCGGTTTGGGCTGCCGTTCGAACCGGACTGCCAAAGCCGAGCGCGGCCAAGCTGATGGCCGCGAAAAGGATCGCGTGTCTCACCCACGCTGCTTCGCATGCGCGCAAGCGCAACCTCTCAAGCTAGGCGAGCAACTTCAGAAAGCTAGACTTTTGCGGCGGAAATCAACGGCCGGACGAACTCCGTCGCGCGCCGCGCGGCCTCGTCGCCTTGGGCTCCGGCGTACGCGTCGATCAGCGCGCTGCCGACGACGACGCCGTCGGTATAGGCCGCGATTTCGCGAATCTCGGCGGTGCCGCGCAATCCAAACCCGACCGCGAGCGGCTTCTCCGTAACCTCGCGCAGCATCGCCAGCTGCGCACGCAGCGGCCCGAAGTTCGGCGTCTTGGCTGCGCCGGTAACGCCGAGGCGTGAGACGACGTAGACGAAACCCGTCGCGGCTTCGGCGATGCGCTGCGCGCGCGGGCGTGCCGTCGAGGGTGCGACCAAAAGCGGCATCTCTAAACCCTGTGCGTGCAGCGCGTTGCGAAGCTCTGCCGATTCGTCGAGCGCGCAGTCGGGCACGATCGCACCGGCAAGCTTGGATTGCGCGGCGGCGCGTGCAAACCGCTCGATGCCGAATTGATAGACGGGGTTAAAGTAGGTAAAGAGCAGCAGCGGCGCGTGATCCCCCTCGCGCCGCTGCGCCAATTCAAGAACGTCCGAGAGCCTCGTTCCGTGCGCGAGCGCGCGAGCACCGGCCGACGCGATCGTCGGTCCGTCGGCAAGCGGGTCGCTGTACGGCACCCCGAGCTCGATGATATCCGCGCCGGCCGCATTCAAGCCGTCGAGAATCGCGTTGGTCGTCTCGAGGTCGGGGTCGCCGGCCATGATGTACGGAATGAACGCAACCCGCCGCTCGCTCTTCGCGCGCGCCAACGCTTCGGAAATCCTCAGCGAACTAGATCCTTATCGCCACGGCCGCTCAAGTTCACTAAGATCAAATCGCCGGCGCCGCGATCGCGCGCGAGCTTACGTGCAAATGCGATCGCATGCGCGCTCTCGAGCGCGGGGATGATGCCTTCGCTGCGAGCGAAGCCGCCGAACGCGTCGATCGCTTCGGCGTCGGTGACGTTCACGTACGTCGCGCGGCCGCTTTCTTTCAAGGATGCGTGCTCCGGGCCGACGCCGGGATAATCCAGACCGGCGGCGGTCGAGTGCGTCTCGCTGATTTGTCCCTCGCCGTTCTGCAACAGATACGAACGCGAGCCGTGCAGAATGCCGATGCGGCCGGCCGCGAGAGAAGCCGCCGTCTTGCCGGTCGCGACGCCTTCGCCCCCGGCTTCAACGCCCCAGAGTTTCACGCCGGCGTCGTCGACGAAGGCGGCAAAAATGCCGATCGCATTGCTGCCGCCGCCGACGCACGCGACGACGTCGCTCGGCAAACGTCCGAAGCGCTCCAGCACTTGGCGCCGCGCCTCGAGGCCGATTATTTTTTGCAGTTCCCGGACCATGTACGGGTATGGGTGCGCGCCGACCACGCTTCCGATGACGTAAAATGTGTCGTCGACACGCTCCGCCCACACGCGAAACGCCTCGTTCGTCGCATCTTTGAGCGTTCGCGTTCCGCTGTTGACCGGATGCACCGTCGCACCGAGCAGCCGCATGACGTGCACGTTGAGCGCCTGACGCTCGACGTCGCGCGCGCCCATGTACACGTCGACGGGCAATCCGAACTTCGCTCCTACCGTTGCGGTTGCAACGCCGTGCTGGCCCGCGCCGGTCTCGGCGAGCAGCCGTCGCTTGCCCATGCGCAATGCGAGGAGTGCCTGACCGACGGTATTGTTGATTTTATGGGCGCCGGTGTGGTTCGTATCTTCGCGCTTGAGGAGTAACGGTGTTGAGGAAACTTCGGCGAGATAACGTTCCGCGCGGTAAAGCGGCGATGGACGGCCGACGAAATCGTGCAGCACGGCATGGTACTCGTCCCAAAACGCTGGATCGGCGAAGGCTCCATCCACCGCGCGCTCGAGCTCGTCGAGCGCCGCGATCAAAACCTCGGGAACGTAGCGGCCGCCGAATTCTCCGAAGTAGCCGCGCGCGTCCGGCTTCTTCACGCTTATACCGCTCTCGCCTGTCGCACCGCGCGCACGAAGGCTCGCATCTTCTCGAAATCCTTGCGATCCTCGCGCTCGATTCCGCTGCGTACGTCTACGCCGAACGGACGAACCCGTTCGATGCAGGCTGCGACGTTCTCCGGAGTCAGTCCACCCGCGATCACGACGCGCCGCCGTCGCGCGATCGGAACGGCGTACTCCCACGCAAACGTCGTTCCCGTGCCGCCCGCCATGCCGTCGTGACGGGCATCGAGCAGCAAAGTCGCGTCCGGAAAGCGCGCCGCACGCTCCACAAGATTCGTTGCATCCGGATCTACGTGGACCGCCTTGATTGCGCGGTCTCCATAGCGCGCGAGGAACTCCGGCGGCTCGTCCCCGGAGAATTGCAGCAGCGCATGCGGAAACATCTCACGCACGTCGTTCACCAGCGCCTG